>DASYBA010000263.1:0-2163 GCA_036501005.1 Candidatus Xenobia bacterium
AGGACCCCCAGGAACAGCAAGACCATGAGGGCTCGAGCCACGGCCAGGGCGGTGGGCTTGTCGAACGCCTGGGTCGCCAACAGCAGGTAGCGTACCCCTTCGAAGATCCCGCCGTTATACCGCCAGCGCGTGGCAAAGGCCCGCATGCCGTCCAGCCAGTGCCAGCCGTCCTGCACGAACGGCAGGTAGCAGAGCGCGACGAGCACCAGGAGCAGGGGCCAGTCGCGGCGTCTGCACCACAGGGGGGCGACCAACAGGGCATAGGTCTTGGAGACCACTGAGCAGGCCAGGGCGGTCGTCCCCGCCCCCCGCCGGCCCGACTGGTAAAGCCACGCCGACACGGCGAGGAAAGCCAGCGGCAAGGGCTCGAAATGGGCATTCCCGACCACTTCCCGCATGGCCAGCGGGTGCCAGAGGTAGACGAGGAGGCGGGCCAACGGCTGCTGGCGAGCCCGCAGGTGCAGCGCCAGGCAGGCCACCAGCACCGCCTCGCAGCCGATGAAGAGAAGCCTTAACGCGTCGACGCTTGGATGCCCCAGCCGCCATGGCAGGGTAAACAGCAGCTCGGCCAAGGGCGGGTAGCAGGTAGGCACGGTCGGGTAGCCGATGTTGTCGCTCCCGGGAAAGCGCAGATGCGCGACGCCCGCATCCAGGGGGGCGTGCAGATACGGGTTGACGCCGGCGAGCAGCAGCCGGCCATCCCACAGGTAGCGCCAGTAGTCGTTTTCGAACAAGGGCGCCGCGCCCAGCATGAAGCCGCGAAACAAGACGCCGGCCAGGATGACGGCAACCGTCGGGGCGCCCTGGCGGGCCACCGCGGCCAGGCCGAGGAGCCAGGCCAGCACGCCTAGCAGATAGCTGCCGAAGAACATCTCCGGCGAGGGATGCGGCTGCCACGAGGCCGCCGCCAGCCAGGCGTACGAAACCAGCCCGCACGCCGCGCCGAGCAGAAACAGGAGGAGCCCGGGCTTCAATTCGGCGGGTCGGACGCTCGCACCATGGTGATGGGCAGGGTGGCCTGCGTGTGCTGGTCGACCATGATGTACTTGACCACCGGACGATACCCACGCTTGGTAAAGCGCAGCTCATGACGGCCCGGGCCCAGGTCGAAGGAGGCGGTACCCGGATCCAACTGCCCCTGATCCCGGCCGTCGATGGCCAGCAGAGTGCCGGCGGGATAGCCCCGAATCTGCACGCTGGAGCGGTTGCGGACCATCGGAATGTCGACCGTCTTGTCGTCCCCGGACTGCAGGGTCACGTCGACCTGACCGGGGGCGTACCCGGCCTTGGCCACCTGCACCCAGTACTCGCCCGGCGGCGCCGAGATGAGCACCGGGGTCACGCCGCGGTCGACGCCGTTCCACTTGATGCTGGCGCCCGCCGGGTGGCTCTCGATACGGACCTGGCCGGCCTGGCCGACCGCCCCGGGAGAAGCCGAGGCGCTTTGACCGGGATCAGGGTTGGTGGTGGGGCTGCTGTGCCAGAACCACGCGCCCAGCCCGAGCACCAGCACGCTGACAGTCGCTACGATGGCGGGGACCGGACCGGAGCTGCCCTGGCGGCGGGGCCGGGCCCCCACGGTCTCGGGTCCGGCGGCGGCGGGCGCCGGGGCCGCCTCGGGGTGCAGCAGCAGACGAACGTCGGCAATGGTGGACGGCCGGTCTGCCGCCCGCACCGTCATGAGCTGCTCGACGGCGCTCGCCAGATGCACACTCACGTCCGGTCGGAGCGTTCGCAGCGGCGTCAGCGTGACGATTTCGGCGGCTCGCTCCACGGCCGACGGCGGCGTGATCTTCGTCAGCAGGCAGTACAGGGTGGCCCCCAAGGAATAAATGTCGCTGCGCGGGTCGCTGGTGCCGCCGTACTGCTCGGGGGAGGTAAACCCCGGCGACACCGCGCCCTTGGCGAACGTCTGCGTCCCGACGCCGCCGCCAAACAGTTTCGAGATCCCGAAGTCCACCAGCTTGATGTGGCCTTCGACGTCGAGAATGACGTTGGCGGGCTTGAGGTCCCGGAAGACCACGGGGGGCTCGTGGGTATGGAGGTATTCCAGCACCACGCACAGCTCCTCGGCCCACACCAGCACCATGGCCTCGGTCAGGAACTCCTCCTCCGAGTCCAGCACGGCCTGGAAGCTGCGCCCCTTGATGTACTCCATGACCA
>DASYBA010000264.1:0-6627 GCA_036501005.1 Candidatus Xenobia bacterium
TCCAGCACCCTCGGGTGCCCATCCACGGCCAGGGCAACACCATCTCGGGCCAACCGTACGTGCAGGCGGGCGGGGGGCCGGTCGACCTCGAGGGTGTCGCGGGATAGACGCACTTCGCCAGGCCCAGTGTCGGGGCCCCAGGCGCAATCCCGGAACCCGATGCCATCCCACAGCACGTCGAAGCGGTGGGTGCGGGGGTCGTATCGAAACACGCCGTGGCCACTGCAGAGCTCCATGCTGTGCGGGATTGACTGCAGGTGGGGGGGGCCTCCTCCTCTAACACCCTGCCTCCATGAAAACAGTTACCGTAGGCCTGGTCCAGATGCAGTGCACGGCAGACGTGTCCGCCAACCAGGCCCGGGCCGAGACCCGCATTCGAGAAACGGCGCAGCAGGGCGCCCGCATCATCTGCCTGCAGGAACTATTCAGCACCCTCTACTTCTGCCAGCAGGAAGACTATCGGCAGTTCGAGCTGGCCGAGTCGGTGCCGGGCCCGACCACGCAGCGCTTCTCCCGCCTGGCGGCGGAACTCGGCGTGGTACTGGTCGTGCCCCTCTTCGAACGGGCGGCGGCCGGCGTGTATTTCAACAGCGCCGTCGTATTGGATGCTGATGGCCGCATGGCCGGTCACTATCGGAAGATGCACATTCCCGACGATCCCGGCTTTGAAGAGAAGTTCTACTTCTCACCGGGCGATCTGGGGTTCGCCGCGTTCGATACTCGCCATGGTCGTGTGGCTGTGCTGATTTGCTGGGACCAGTGGTTTCCCGAAGCGGCTCGATTGGCCGCCATGGATGGGGCCGAGGTGCTCTTCTATCCGACCGCCATCGGCTGGCACCCCGACCGTCCGGAGGAAGGACAAGCCTATCACGACGCCTGGCAGATTTCGATGCGAGGCCACGCCGTGGCCAACGGTCTGTACGTGGCGGCGGTCAACCGCACGGGTCGAGAAGGCGACCTGAGTTTCTGGGGCCAGTCGTTTGTGGCCGATCCGCTGGGGCGCCTGATCGTGCAAGGGCCCCGTGACGCGGAGGCGTGCCTGGTCGTCCCCTGCGATCTGGGGTCAATCGAGGCCGTTCGACAGGAGTGGCCGTTCTTTCGCGATCGGCGCCCGGAAGCCTACGCCGGGTTGCAGCGGCGCTTCGGGCGATGACGCCCGCCGAGCAGGGCTACCGCATGCCGGCGGAGTGGGCGCCGCATGCCTCGACATGGATTTCCTGGCCTCACGAGCCCACCACGTGGCCGGGCCGCCTGCCCCAGGCGGAGGCCTGCGTGGCTCGCTGGGTGCGGGCGCTGGCAGGTTCGGAACGAGTCGATATCAACGTGTTGGACGCTCAGCACCAGGCCCATGTAGAGGGGGTCCTGGAAGAGTGGGACATCCCGCTGGCGGGGGTGGCGTTTCACCCGATACCGACCGCGGATGCCTGGATCCGAGACTACGGCCCCACTTTCGTCAAAGGGTCGGACGGGGTGGCGGCAGTACGCTGGCAGTTTGACGCCTGGGGCGGCAAGGGCGTCGGCTACTACGGCGAGAATGAGGGCCGGGACCGCCTGGTGGCGGAAAAGGTGGCCTCAGCGGCGGGGGTTCCGGTGTTCGACACGGGTCTGGTGCTGGAGGGCGGCGCCATCGACGTCAACGGCGAGGGCGTGTTGATCGCCACCCGTGACTGCCTCCTCTCGCATCGGGGACGACCCGAGGCGGGGGCTTTGGTCGAGGGCGTGCTGCACGATTTTCTCGGCGTCGAGAGGGTGGTGTGGCTGGAAAATGCGCCACTGCCCGGAGATGACACGGATGGCCATGTCGACAACCTGGCGCGGTTCACCGGGCCTCGCACGGTGCTACTGGCCTGGGTCGACAAAAGCCATCCGCTCTATGACGTCTTGCGGCGGAACCGGGTGCTGCTGGAGCGGGACTTCGAGGTGATTCCCTTGGAGCTGCCGGCGCCCGTTCGACACCGGGGCCAGTCGTTTCCGGCCAGCTACCTCAACTTCTATATCGGAAACCGCATCGTGCTGGCGCCCATCTACGCCGATCGCCACGACGTGCGGGCGTTGGAGACGTTGTCGCGCTGCTTTCCCGATCGGGGGGTCGTGCCCATCGACTGCTGCGACTACATCCTGGGG
The DNA here is from genome assembly GCA_036501005.1 of Candidatus Xenobia bacterium. Lineage (GTDB taxonomy): Bacteria > Vulcanimicrobiota > Xenobia > RGZZ01 > DASYBA01 > DASYBA01. The sequence goes on from DASYBA010000264.1 coordinate 2,125, forward strand.
CAGGGCGCCATCCACTGTTCGACTCAGCAACAACCGGCATAGCTGGAGGGCGGCCATGGCATCACGTTACGCGAATCGCCGGCCCCGTGGGCGGGGCGGCCAGTCGGTGGTCGACATCGCCACCGACCTCGTGTTCGAGCGAGAGGTCGCGCTCAAAGAGCTTCACCCCGACACGCTCCCGGGCGGGGTGGAGCGCTTCATGCGAGAGGCGCGCATCACGGGGCAGCTCGACCACCAGGCCATCGTGCCCGTCCACGATCTGGGGCAGTCTCCGTCGGGCCAGCCGTTCTACACCATGAAGCTGGTGGTCGGCGAGAGCCTGGCGGATCGCTTGCGGGCCTGTCAGGCGCTGGCCGACCGGCTGGCGTTCCTGGGAGCTTTCGAAAAGGTCTGCGAAGCAGTGGCGTTTGCCCACTCAAAGCGGGTCCTGCACCGGGACATCAAACCGGACAACGTGATGATCTCAGCTTTCGGCCAGACCTACCTGGTCGACTGGGGGCTGGCGTGTTCCATGGATGAGGTGCAGGAACCCGTGCCGGCGCGACCTTCGTCCAGTGGCAATGCACGTTTGACCGAAGTCGGAGAGGTTCTGGGAACGCCCGCATACATGAGCCCGGAACAGGCTCGCGGCGACCTGGCCCACGTCGACGCTCGCTCGGACGTCTGGGGGCTCGGGGCGACGCTGTACGAGATCGTCAGCGACCGCCCGCCGTTCCAGGGCGACAGCGGGGTGGAAGTGGTCTTCATGCACCTCCAGGGGGTGCCCATGGACCCCCTGCCGAGCACCGTACCTGGGCCGCTGGCGTCGATCGTGCAAAAGGCGATGCAGCCGGATCCCGAGCGTCGATACCAGACCGCGGAGGCCCTGTTGGAGGACGTGCGGGCATGGCGCCGGGGAGACATGGTGGGCGCCCACCGCTACACCCTGCGAGAGAAGGTCCGGCTGCGCAAGATCCAGGAGCGGCTGGCTGCCGTCCTGTTGTTTACGGCCTGCGCCACCGTGGTGGTGGGCGTTAGCCTGGCGTCGCTGGCCTTCAACCAGCGGTCGCTCATCCGACAAACCCAGGACCTGCAGCGCCGCATGGACGATACCGACGAGGAGCGCCGAGCCGCCCGAGGGGCCATGCAGATGCTCTTCTTCGGCATGGCCGACCAGTTGAAGGACCTGCCCGGCGCGGCGCGGGCCCAGGACACCCTGTTGAACACGGGGCGTGACTATTACCTCAAACAAGAGGCCCGCCTGGACGAGAACGATCAGGTGGCCCTGGCCGCGGTGCTCGAGCGCATGGCCATGCTGGCCTACGATCTGGGCCGGGTAGAAGAAGCTCGCGATACCCTGACTCGATCGCAGCGCTTGCTGGCCTCCCTGCCCGTGCAGGGGGCAGTCCGCCGCAACCAGGCGGTCGTTTTCCAGCAGCAGGGCCGCATGGCCGCGGACGCGGGCGACGCTGCCGGGGCGCAGTCTGGCTATGGCCAGGCTCTCGCCTCGACGGAGATCCTGTTGCAGGACGTTCCCCATGACGCCCGCCTGGAGCGGGACAAGGCGGCCAACCTGCTGGGTTTGGGCACGGCATCCATCCAGGCCGGACGGCTGGACGAGGCGCAAGCCCAGATCCAGTCGGCGATCGATACGTTGCAGGGACTGGCCACTGACGACGCCGGGCGCAGGGACCTGGCCAGTGGGCTGGTCAGCATGGGCGACCTGGTGGCATCACAGGGGCAGCCTTCGACTCCGTGGTACGCGCGGGCGGAGGTCGTGCTGAAGGGGCAGGAGGAGAGCCCCGAGGCCCTCCCCAACCGTATCGATTTGCTCATGCGGCAAGGATCATGCGAGGCCGCCTGGCGACTCATGGCCCCGGTGCTGCAACGAGATCCAGGCAACTGGAGCCGGGCCGCAGCCGGCGCCGAGACGGCTTTGGCAGCCGGTCACCTCGAGGAGGCGGTCAAGGCTGCCCAGACGGTGCTCGCGTCGAAGACCCCGTCGCGCGACACTCGTTTCTTCACCGCTGTCCACCTGATGGCCGCCGAATACCTGCTGGGACGACCGGCCCAGACGCAGCTTGCGCTGCGGGAGCTGACATCGCTGCGGGGCGGTTCGGACTGGTCATTGCATGCGGTGCGCCGGGCGGTACGAGACCCTCGTCTGCGGGCGTTGTACGACCACCTGGAGCAGGCGCGCCTGCTGGGCCCCCGGGCGCCTCAGGCGATGCGGGCGGCGGTGGAGGGGTTTCTCAAGGGATGACCTGGACGCTGCCGTCAGACAGCACGGTGAGACGAGCATCCTGCCCGTCTGCGGTCGACATATCCAAGGTGGCGGCGGGTTGGGCCGCGCCAGGCCCCCCCAGGTAAATCGATTCTCCCGTCTTCAAGACCACCCGCAGCGGGCCCCGGGACGCCTCCGTCTTGACCAGCGAGAGCCTCACGTCGGGCGGGAGGTCCAGGGGGTTGAGGGGTTGATCGCCGTCGGCCGAGTAGAAACCCGGGGCCAGTGTGCCGTGCTGTGGGGGATCCGCACCCGAGCGGACGACCCGAGAGCCGGCCTCCTCTCGAGCGGGGCAGGCGAGGCTGGCGATACGAGGGGCGTTACGCTCGGTGACGGGGTCCGCCACCGACACGACGGCGCCTTTGTTGGCCGACTCCGGAGCGACCGCCACCGCGGTCTCCCGTTGCAGCGCCACCTTGGCCTGTTGGCTCAGCACCTCGGCGACGGACTGGGCACGTGCCCGCAGCGCGGCTTCACGTCGGGCCTGGGAGGACCACGTCAGCGCCAGCACGCCGATGCCGATGAGCAGCACGCCCGCGGCAGTCCACCAGAGCGTCTTGACGTTCATGACGGTCTGGTCGCGGAGACGGACGCTTTATTGCGATGTCTGAACATTAACGTTTCGGTCATCCATCTCAAAACGAAGCGCGCTATCATGGAGGAGAGGATACATAAAAATGGCGTCTGCGACAAGCCCGGTCTTTTTGCCCATTCCCGGCAGCCTGCCCCCGGCCGCCCCGCCCCCACCCGTGGGCGGCGATCCGGGCGACGTGTATCTGCCGGGCGTCCCCACCGATCCGTCCCCGTCGACGCCTCCGGATCCAGCCCTGGAGCAGCGACTGGCCTCTTTGAAGGGTGATCTCGATGAGGCGAAGCAGAAGTTCGAGCAAGACAAGGCGGCCGTGCTAGGCCAGGTCCATGCGATCTCGGACCTCAAGACGCAACTCAGCCACGACAAAGCGCACCTGGACAGCCTCTATGTCGAATGGCAGAACGAGGCCATGGCGGCCTACCGAGTCGACGTGAAAGCTCCCGACTGGAACGACAAGCACCGCCAGGCCGAGTCTGCGGAGCGCGACTATGAGCAGGGCGAGGATGACCTCAAGGCCGATGGCAACCGTCTCGACCGGGCCCGGGACGACTATCTTCGGGCCTACCGCCAGGCCTCGTACGATGTCACGAAAATTGACCAGTTGGAGCAACAGAGGGTGGACGTGAAGCAGCAAATGGGCATCAGTACCTACCCGGACCACTCGGCGACGGACCAGTTGACGTCGCTGCCAGGGTCTGGCTGACCGTCACTGTTGCCAGGAACCTGGGGCGGCATCTCTAATCAGGGTCGTTCCCAGGAGGTCCTTTCATGATAGTGGTTCTCAAGCCGGACGCTAGCCAGTCCGAGGTCGACAGTCTCGTCTCCCACCTGGAGCAGCAGAAGCTCCACGCCCGAGTCGTGTTGGGGGCGGAGCGGTCGGTGGTGGCCGTCATCGGCAACATTCCCGGCGACATGCGGCACCTCCTCGAGATGCCGGGGGTGGCCGACTGCATTCGCATCTCCCGCCCGTACAAGCTGGCCAGCCGTGAATCCCGTCGCGATGCCACCACGGTGCGGGTCGGCGACATGGTCATCGGCGGGCCCCAGGTCGTCGTCATGGCGGGACCGTGCGCGGTGGAGAGCCGAGAGCGGTACCTGGAGGCCGCCGCCGCCTGTCACCGGGCCGGCGCTTCGATTCTGCGAGGCGGCGCGTTCAAGCCTCGCACCTCGCCCTACACGTTCCAGGGTCTCGGGGAGGAAGGCCTCAAGATCATGGCCGAGGCTCGGGAGAAGTTCGGTATGCCTATCGTCACGGAAATCGTGTCGCCCGTACACGCCGATCTTTTTGCCAAATATGTCGACATCGTGCAGATCGGCGCCCGCAACATGCAGAACTTCGAGCTATTGAAGACGGTGGCGGAAATCAACAAGCCGGTGCTCTTGAAACGGGGCATCGCCGCGACGATCGAAGAGTTGTTGATGGCCGCCGAGTACCTGTTGTCCGGCGGGTGCGAACAGGTCATGTTGTGCGAACGGGGTATTCGAACCTACGAGAGCGCCACCCGCAACACGCTGGACTTGTCGGCCATCCCAGTGCTCCGCGCCTTGAGCCATCTGCCTATCGTGGTCGACCCCAGCCATGGGACGGGCAATCGCCAGTATGTCCTCCCCATGGCCCTCGCGGCCGTGGCGGCCGGCGCCGACGGGG
>DASYBA010000265.1:0-2582 GCA_036501005.1 Candidatus Xenobia bacterium
GCCGAAATTGCCCGGTTGCAGCCCCAGCACTGGGATGGTCCCATCGTAGTAGTAGCGGAAGGGGTACTGCATGTAGGCCGGCACCACCACGATGACGTCGCCCGGCACAAGCTGCGGCTGGAGCCAGGCGGCGACCGCTCGGAAGTCCTGCCAGTTGGCCTGCGGGTTGAAATCCCACTGGGCCATGGCGTAGCCGTTGATGGCCAGCCAGGCCACGGCCAGGACCCCCGCCACCGGTCGCCACCGCAGCCAGATCACGTCCACGCCCTGGGCGACGGCCAGCAGCACGAAAGGCAGGACAAAGATCATGTGGTGGACGCAGAAAATGTGGAAGCGCAGCACGCTGTAGCCCACCATCACGGATTCTCCGAGCAGCAGCACCCACAGGCCCAGGGAAGCCTCCCAACGCTTGGGGCTGCCGCCGATGCCGGCCGCGATCAGACCGAGGAGGGCGATGCCGATCGCTTCGTGCCAGGCGACGGGGAACTGAAGGACAGCGCTGACCCCCATGGCCGATATCGAACGCATCACGGTGGGCAGGTCAGGCGCCCCAAAGAAGCGGCTGACGAACCAGCCGCCAAACTCGGCTTGCGCTTGCATCATCTGCAAGGCGGGAAGGGTTCCGAGGGTGAAGACGGCGGCGGCCGCCACGACGGCCCGCCAACGCCTTCGGTAAAAGGGTAGCCCGTAGACGGCCAGGGCGGCCACCACCAGGAGGGCGCGGTAGTCGACATACACTGCGCCGAGGCCCGCCAGCACGGCAGCCGCCAGCCACCGACCGCCCAGACCCCGCGTCCAACGGACAAAGCAGATGGCCGTCGCCAGGAGCAGCGCCATCAGCATGGGGTACATGCGGATTTCCTGGGCAAAGGGCAGCTCGTAGGCACAAAAGGCCAGCATCGCCGCGCTCCACAGCCCTACCCGGGGCGACGCGACGGCCCGACCCAGGGCGTACAGGGCCGCCACCGATACGATACTGAACAGGGCCGAGGGCAGCCGCAACATGAAAGGCGACGCCCAGTACTGGTAGATGGCATGGATGAACAAGTAGTAGAGCGGCGGGTGCTGTTCGAAGTCTCCGACGAATTCGAGCACCTTGAGCCAGCCATCCAGCGAGGCCACGATCACCATGTGGGCCTCGTCCAGCCACAGCGGGTGCCACGCCAGATGGAACAGGCGCAGGGCCGCCGCGGCCAGCACGATGAGACCCAGCGTCTGCCTGGTCGACATGTGCGCTAGGTTCAGCGCCGGCCGGCCTGCTCTCCTATAGGACAAAGCCCCGCCCGCAGCCAACCATGCCGGGTGCGGATCCGTCTGGCGAGCCTGGTGCTCCTGTTCCTGACCGGCCCGGCCTTCGCCATGCGGTTTCAGAACTACCGGACCGTCACCGTCGTCTTCCACTGCTCGGTGCCCGCCCAGGTGATGCGCTATTCGACCGCGGGTCGAGTGGCGCTGGGCCCGGCCAACGAGCTCCTGACCTTCCCCGTCCCGGCCAGCGGCGATGTCCCGGTCATGTTCCTTCTCCAGCGGGCGGGGTACGCCGACGTGAACGTCAGTGTCAGCGTCTCTCAACTGGGCACCGGCGAAGTGCCGAGCGACGGGGTCCTGGACATGACCCCCTTGACGCCGTGGGTGCCCGTGGAAGACTTCTTTGTCATCCACCGCACCGGCGTGATCGTCGTCGGGGGGGTGGGCGGCTTTCTCCTGCTGGGGGTCGTGCTGCCCTACTACCGGCGCTTGACCCGACGGGCCCGGCTCATGCGTCGTCTGGTGCATCGCGACGCGGCGCCGGACCCCAACGTAGGCAAGCACGTGGGCGGCTACCTGCTGCTCCAACGCCTGGGATCGGGCGGCGCTGCCACGGTCTACGCCGCCATTGCCCTGGACGATCTGGAGAAGAATCCCCAAGGCACCGGGCTGCGCAAGGTCGCCCTCAAGGTCCTGCACAACTCCCGCATGACCGTGGAGTTCAGGGAGCGGTTCACCCGTGAGGTCAATATCTGCAAGTCTCTCAATCACCCTAATCTGGTGCGCTTGCTGGACTGGGATCTGGGGGCCGTGAATTACCTGGTCATGGAACTGGTGGAGGGCGCGGCGCTCCGCCGCCTCATCCCCCCGGCGGGCATGGAGGTGCATGACGCCTTCGGCTACCTGCAGGGGGTGTTCGCCGGCCTCGCCTATGCGCACTCAGCCGGCATCGTGCACTGCGACATGAAGCCCGACAACGTGATGATCACGCACGAAGGCCAGGTGCGGGTCATGGACTTCGGGATCGCCACGGGGCAGTCGTACCAGCGGCTGACCCACACCACCGACGTCCTGGGCACGCCCGGCTATATGGCGCCGGAGCAGTTGGATGGCGTCCGCAACGATCCGCGCAGCGATCAGTATGCGCTCGGGGCCATTGTCTACGAGATGCTGTCCGGCCAGCAGTTGTTCGACGAAACGGATCCGGTTCGCCTCATCACCCTGCACCTGATGGAGCAGGCCAAGCCCCTTTGTGTGGTCCAGCCCAGCGTGCCGGAAAGCGTGTCCGAGGTGGTCGCCCGCATGCTCTCCAAGCGCCCGGACGAGCGTTATCC
>DASYBA010000266.1:0-5249 GCA_036501005.1 Candidatus Xenobia bacterium
GCCCGGTACCGCGCACCGCCAGGCATCCCGTTCGGCTATCGGATGCTCCTTGGCGGCTTTTTGAGCTGTCGCAAGATACGATGCGATGAAGTTGCGGACCACATACTGGATACACTGGCTCCGGTTGGCGTGTCCACCCAAGGAGATGTTGGCCACTCGCAGCGCCAGTTCAACAACCTCACGTTGATCGGCATCGAGGTGAACGCGCATCCGCTCCTCCGCCAGGTAGGGCACCGGGGAACGATCTTCCAGAAGTCGGGCGGGGTGGGTCGGGGGCTCCGCACACGCTGGCAGGGGCGTCATCACCTGGGTGGCTGGTTCCAGGAGCGCCTCACCCTTCGCACAGGTGCGAAACTCGGCGGTCGGGGGCAATACCTCACGTCGCTCCGTCAAGGCCTGCTTGACGACCTGCTGCAGTCGGGCCACCGGGGTACGCTCTGCAAACTCGATCCAGGCCTCCACGGTGTGCGGCGTCGCGACTCGGGCCACTTCGGCCGCCTGGCACCTGGTGAGGCGGCCCGTAGCGAACGCCTCCGCGACCTCCGGTTGCCCGGCCAGCGCCCGCCGCAAACTCCGCAGTCGAAAGGCCGGGGGCGGTCGCCTGGCTGCAGCAGCCCATCCTGGACGGGTGGCAGATCCGCTTTGAAGTGGCCATGCACCTAGCCCTGGACAACTTGCGAAAGCGCTCCGGGGGTGCGCCGCACCAGGTCAAACCCGGGCTTTACTACAGCCGATGGCACGACAGCTTTGACGCCACCCGGCTGATGCTGACCGACATCTGGTCCGAGCTGTCGGTGAAGGGCGACGTCGTGGCCCGGCTGGTCGATCCCAACACGGTGTGGGTCACGGGGTCCCACGATGCGGAAAACCTCCAGCAACTGATATCCCAAACGCCCTCGGCCACCTTAAACCCTTATCTGCTCGTGCTCAAAGAGGGCACATGGTCACCTTGCCAGTTCCCTCGGGAACATCTGCTCTGGGTTGGCTATCGAAAGATGGTGCAGAAGGCCCAACAGCGCGACTATGCGGAGCAAAGCGGCTTCCTGCAGAGCCGTAAGGACGTTTTGTAGCTGACCGACCACTACCCGCCCCGCTATCAGACGATTGGAACTCCCGACCTTGGAACCCTACCCCTGCTGCCGTTGACGGACCTCGAGAAGCTTGAAGTGGATTCCGAGGCTCCAACTCCTACCGGGGAGGAAGCAGCCCAGGCAGCACTGGAGCAATTCGCTGCCTTTGTGGCAGCCAAGCAGGTCGACAGTGCCATCCTGGCCGCTTCCGAGGCCATCCGACATCAGCCCGAGAACGCGGCAGGGGTGGCTGGCCCGAGGCCGCTGCCGCGTGATGAAGCAGTCCTATGCAACGGCCGCCGAGGACCTGCAGAAAGGGGTGGAGCTGGATGCGCAAAACGCTCCGGGGTGGAAGTACGAGGCTCTGGCCCAGTGGCGCCGCTTTCTGCAGCTCGCCGAGCGGCCGCCCACCGGGATCGAGGTCGCCCTCCCCCGGCGCCTCAGTGCCGCCCGGCAGCGCCTCGCTTGACCGGGAACAGGAACTGCAGCGCCCGGGGCAGCCGGTTGGCCCAGTAGCCCCAGTCGTGCCACTCGCCCTTGGTCTGGTAGTGCAGGAAGTGGAAGCCCGCTCTTTCAGCGTCTGCTCCATCGCATCCGCCAGCCGGGCCATGTCTCCCCCACCCTGCCGAGTCTTGCGAGACGAGTCGAGATACAGCTTCACCGATCGAGGATCGGCCGCCTCCACCCGCCGCCACAGATCGCCGTTGTTGACGTAGAACGACCCGCTTTGCGACGCCCCCAGGGCAAACACGTCTGGCCGCTGCAGCGAACAATACCACGCCACCGCTCCGCCCAGCGACGCCCCGATGGTCGCCCTGGACCAGGCTTCGGCCCTGGTATTGAAATACCGGTCGATAAACGGCACCAGCTCGTCGGCCAGGAAGTTCACGTACTTCGGCCACCCGTCGGCACCGACATACTGGTAGTTCCGCACCCGCTGGTCCGGCAAGGCCACGTATACCAGGATGACCGGCTCGCACTTTCCAGCCCGCATGGTCTCGTCGGACCGGTAGTGAAAGCGTGCCCGAGTAATGGACTCGTTGCCGTCGTGCACGTATAGGACCGGGTAACGCCGATCGGTTCGATAGTTGGGCGGAAGCTGCACAAAGATGTCCCGTTCGTCGCCCAGGATGCCACTCGGGAAGCGCTTGATCCACAAGAACGGCAGGAAGCCGTTATCGAACCCCTGGCGCGGCGGCAAGACCGAGTTGAACTCTCCCACCGCGTGCTTGTCATAGCCATCCCATACCACCATGCGGTTGTGCGGATCCCGGAACCACACCCCGTCTCGCACCATCTTGTATTCGTGCGGCCGGCTGCGGTCCATACCAACCCACAACGTACGCGGTCCGGGGCCCGGTGGAATCACGTCCACCCCTTCCGACCACCCGTTCCAGCTTCCCGCCAACGATACGGGTCGGTCGTCGTCGCCCTCCATGACGAACAACACGCCGTCCTCCCCCAGGAACGGCAACTGGCCGTGAAAGTCTAGATAGTCGAGACGCTCGGCGGCAAAACCAGCCCGAGCCCCCAGCGCCCCCAGCGGTCCTGGCCCACCCTCCACGGGTTCGATACGCCACGCCTGGGCATCCAGGTCGACCTCGACCTGGTGCGGCCCCGGCACGGGGACGTGCAGGAACAGATTGGGCCCATCCGGTTGCAGCGTGCCGTCCCGGTGCCCCCGGGACCACCCGCCCCAGCTCTCCGTCCAGGCGTCGTCGGTGGCAAATTTGAAGGCATGCAGCCCGGTCGGCACGTTGACCTGCCCGCCCCAGCGCCGCGCCTCACGCGCCTGCAGTCGAGAGTCGGACCCTACGTGCCAGTTGTTGAACGTTCCGGTGACGTGCATGTCAGACGGCCGCCACGCGCTTGAGGTCGAGCTTAGACAACCGCTCCAGGGCCAGGTCCAGGCGATGGTCCGGCGTCGTCAGGGACAGGCGGAACCACCCTTCGCCCCGTTCTCCGTAGCCGTTGCCGGGCGTCACCACGATACCGGTCTCCTGCAACAGGTGGGTTGCCCACGAAGCCGACGTAAACCCGTTCGGCACCCGCAAGAACATGTAGAAGGACGCCTTCGGTGCCGTCACCTCAAAGCCCATGCCCCTCAAGGCCGCGACCACTTTGTCTCGCCGCTTCCGATAGACCTCCCGAATGCCGTGGATGATGGTGTCGCCATGATCGAGCGCCCAGATGCCCGCCTCCTGGACGGCGCCGAACGCTCCGGAGTCGACGTTGTTCTTGATGGTGCCCAACGCCTTGACCAGTTGGGCATTGCCTACCGCATAGCCGATACGCCAACCCGTCATGTTGTACGGCTTCGATAGACTGTTGAACTCGATGGCCACATCCTTGGCGCCCGGCACCTGCAACACGCTCGGACAACTATACCCGTCAAACGACATCTGCTCGTAGGCGGCGTCATGGCAGAGGGCAATGTCGTATTTCCGACAGAACGCCACGGCCTCTTCGAAGAACTCCAAGGTGGCATGTCCGCCGGTCGGGTTGTTCGGATAGTTGAGAAACATCAAGGTGGCCTGGTGGGCCACGTCCGCGGGAATGTCGGCCAGGTTCGGCAGCCAGTGCTTGTCCGGATACAGCGGGAAGCTGTAGGGCGTGCCCCCCGCCAACAGAGTGCCCACCCGATAGACCGGGTAACCGGGGTCGGGAATGAGGGCGACCGTCCCCGGATCGGACAGCGCCAGGAAGATGTGGGCGATGCCCTCCTTGGACCCGATCAGCGCCAGCGCTTCCGTATCGGGATCCAGCGTCACGCCGAACCGCTTGCCATAGTATCGACAGACCGCCTGGCGAAACTCGGCGGTGCCTTCGTAGGGCGGATACTGATGGTAGCGCGGGTTCTCGCAGGCCGTCTTGAGGCGATCGATGATGGGCTGCGGCGTGGGCAGATCGGGGTCGCCGATGCCCAGGCTGATGACGTCCACCCCTCGGCGGATGGCGTCGGCCTTGACCCGGTCGATCTCGGCAAACAGATACGGTGGAATCGTCGACAAGCGCTGCGAAAGTTTCATGGGCCCTCCTTAAGACGGGCATGAGTACACCCGGGTCCACTCGACTCCTGCCCAGGGCTCGCTCCGAACATGGCGGCTTGGGCATGGTCGCCAGGGCCAGGTCGGCGTGGCCTGGCGGAGGCCCAGGGCGCCGAGGGCCTGAACGACACCCCACCTCCGGTCGTCAAGGTCGGGCGGCCTGCCGACCAGGCTGGGGTGGCCGCGGTGAACATCCAGTCTGCGCTCCAGTCCGGGGACGGAAACGGGGCCTCCCGGTGGGCAGAGTGCTGCCGGAGAGCCTGCGGACCCGCTATGGGTACGGCCTCTGGCGGTATCGGACGATGAACTGTCGCGCCGGGCGGAAGAATACCCGGGCGACTGGTTCGGCCAGGAAGCGGCGAGACGGCGAGACAAAGAGGCCGCCCTGGTGGGCGGCCCCCGTGCTATTGCTTGATGAACTTGCCCAGTTGTTCGTCCAACGTCGGCTGGTCGACAAACCCCACCCAAGCGGTGAGAACCTTGCCCTCGCTGTCCAGCAGGACGATGAGAGGAATGCCTTCGCCTTTGGGCGCGTATTGAACATATTCTTCGTTCGGGCCCGGATCGTCGGTGTTGACCTCGACCAGGGTGACCCCTTTATGCTGTAACACAAACTGCGCCAACTCCGGCTGCAACTTCCGACACTCCCCTGACCCGTCGGCGTAGAACTCGATCAGCCTGTACCGGGCGGACGAGTCGACGGGGTGCTCCGCCACCTTGGGACCGAGGGCGGGCGCCGGCATCCCAGGGATGTTCGCCTTGATGGCGTTGTATTGGGGCAGGATCTTGACGCTGCCGTGCAGCATGCTGCTCAGGTCGGCCAGAGACGCGTACCACTGGCCGTGGTCGACCTGGGTGGCACCCGTGAAGGACTGGCCGTTGACCGTGAGGGGGCCGCTGCCGCCCAACTGGGCCTTGGACGCCGCAATCTGCAGACCGGCGTCGGTCTGGTGGACGGCCCACCCCATGGCCCGGGCGAAGCGCGCCGCATCAACGTACGTCTGCCCGTCGACCAAAAGACTCGGGCCGGCGTATTCCGTGGTGCCAACAAACACGCGAGGCCTGGGACCGGCCTGCACCGCCAGAGCCATGAGCAGCCCCACGAGCACAAGACCCCTCAGCGATCTTAGAC
>DASYBA010000267.1:0-3834 GCA_036501005.1 Candidatus Xenobia bacterium
GGCCGACGTGTACCTGCAGTTCGGGCCGGCCCCTGAAGGCCCGGTCGACGATATCGAACAGGCCATGTTGGAAGACGAGCTGCCCGCCATGCGCCCCGCCGAGCTGCTGCCCGTGCTGGCCCAGCCGGAGTTGTCGCCCGACCTGCATGAGCTGGCTGCCGGGCTGCTGGTCAAGCACGGCATGGCCGAACCCAGGAGCGAGGTCCTGCAGCAATGGAGCGAAGCCCCCGGGCTCGGCGAGGGTCCAGCCGCCCTGCTGGCCGTGCTGGCCCTGATCAGGGTGCGTGGGGGCGCGCTCGATCGCTATCTGAACGGCCTTTGTCGATTGCCGTGGGCGGTGGATCGCATGCAGCAGGCGCAGTTCGAACATCGAGACGGTATCGAATATCTCCTGCAGGAAGCCTCCGGTCAGGCGGCGGCTGCGCTGCTCTCCTTGGAAGCCGACTTTGGCGGCGCCGGACTCCTGGCCCTCGGGCGGGTCCTCGACGAACGGATGTCGGGGGCCCCCTGGGTCGTCGTCATCATGGATGCCATGAGGTGGGACGTGTGGGAGCACTTCCGGCCCGAATTCGAACGGGGGCTGCCGGGTCACCGCATCGAGTCGGTGGAACCTGTCCTCGCCCATCTGCCGACCGATACCGTCACCAATCGGGCCGCGCTCCTCGGTGACCGGCCCTTTACCATCGTGGCGGCGGCCGAGAAGGCTGCCAAGCGGGCCGAGGTTTCACGACTGCTCCGAGAAGGCGGACCGGTACGGGTCCTGCACTTCAATCTAGTGGACGAGCGCATTCACGATACCGATACGGGACCCTATGTGCTGTACCAGGAACTGCTCGTCGCGTTCCAGCAGCGGGTGCTCCCTTACCTGGTCGACGTCCCCTCCGACGCCACCGTCCTGGTCACCGCAGACCATGGCTTCCGCTACGATGCGGCGTTGGCGCCTCCCTATTCGCACGGCGGCGCCAGCGTCTTCGAACGGGTCATCCCCGCCGCGGTGTTCAGTCCCCGTTGACGGGCAAGACTCCGCCTACAGGGCCAGCACTCGGCGCAGTCGTCACAACCACGACGGTCCGGATGCGACTCTCGTTGAAGGGGTTCGCCTGGACTATCAGCACGGGTCGCCGATAGCCGGGCTCTGAGGCCACCGGGGAAGGCAGTTCAGCCCACCAGACCTGCCCTCGCTTCAGGTCCAACGGTCCGGTGCGACGGTCGCGGACTGCAGCCGCATGAGGGCTGGATCCATGGCGGAATCCACCTGTCCAGAGACCTCATCAAGCCTACGGCGCACTTCGTCATCGCTGTCTGCAGCAAGCCAGGCTCGTACCGCTCGGGTGTAGAGCTCGCTTCTCGTCACGCCCAGACGCCGGCTGGCGGCTTCTGCGGCATCAAAGAGTTCGTCCGGGATTGAAATAGCAGTCTTCACCCCTTGAGTATAACCATGGTTTATACCGAGTGTCAAACAACGACCTTGGGGGATTGAAGCCCTCCAACAGCCGGACGAATGGAACGTATGGCGGCCGCACAGGAGGCGTGACCCGAAAGAAGTACATGGACGGAGACCTTGCCAGGAGAGACAGATAAAGCTTGACTCCGCTTGTCAGCGTCGTGTTGGAGGTGGTGCTTTGATGAAGGACGATCAAAGTCCTCGCTTCATCCCCGCGTGGCAGTGCCCGGTCTGCCTGGGGCGCCCCGTCTCCATCAACCTCGACCGGTTGTACCGCTGCGCAAGCTGCGGGTTGATCCTCAACGAACGCACCCACAGCCGACAAGAAGACGAGGCCGACTATCGTGTCAAGGTATTCGATACGCCCTCGAGAGTCGTCCATCAGCAATGGCAGTGGTTCCAGACCGCGCGCGGCGAGCACGGCACCGGATGCCTGCTCGCCCGGGGGAACCGTCTTGCAGACCGGCCCGCTGCAGCAGGCCCACCAGCGACGGCACCGTGAACCCGTGGCGATGCATGACGGTGGGGCTGCGGCCCAGGCCCACCAGGCGGAAGGCGTGCTGACGGTGGCCGCACGTCTGGCAGACCGGATCGGCGATTGGACCGGGTATCGCTGGTACCCGACCCCATCCATCCTGGTGACGGCACGTCGGCCCAACGTTTGACAGCCCGGCGCCGGGCCCTGGCGCTACTGATCCTGGTGGCTCTGCTGGCAGGCCCTGGGCTGCATGGCGTGGTTCTCGGCTGGCACCCGTTGCCGAGGGGCGTGAACGATGCCGGCGGCGAGTGGATGCCCGCCCCCGACGGTGGCATTCGGTTCTCCAGCCCCCAGACGCTGGACTGGCTGGCCAGCCTGGGAGTCCAGGTCATCCGCCTGCCCATGCGGTGGGAGAGCCTCCAACCCTTCCCCGATGCCCCCTTGAACCCGGCTGCGGTGCAGAGCATCCGCCGCTATGTCGATGCCGCCTGGGCCCACCACATGCAGGTGGTTCTCGACATCCACAACTTTGGCGCGGTCCGGTGGGGCCGCCCCCCCCAACCCTTCCAGATCGGTCAATGGCCCGCCACCATCGATCGGTTTGCCGCCTTCTGGCGGTCGATGGCCGAGCAGTTTCGCGATACCCCTGGCATCTACGGATACGACATCATGAACGAGCCCGATCTGCTCGCCCCCGTGTGGAAGGCAGCTTCTCAAAAGACCGTCGAGGCCATCCGACAGGCCGGCGATCGCCACGTCATTCTGGTGGAGGGGTGCAACTGGGCCAGCGCCTATATGTGGGTGGCCTGCCATGGGTCTCGCGCCTGGATCGACGATCCCTTGGACAACACCATCTATGAGGCCCATCTGTACTTCGACGCTCATAGTGGAGGCGATTACGCCATGACCTTCCCACAGGAGCTGGCGGCCGATCCGCAGCTCCCCGGGCGTGTCTCGCGTCGGCTGGACGTCTTCATCAACTGGTGCGAGGAGAACGGCGTTCGGGGATTCCTCGGAGAGTTTGGCTGCCCGCCCGATCCGGGGTGGCTCGCCGAGCTGCGAGAGTGTCTGGCCACCGCTCAGTGGGGGCACCTGGGCTGGACCTGGTGGGCCGCCGGCGAGGCGTGGCCGCCCTCCTACGACAAATCCATCCAACCCCAGCCTGGGTACCCGCGCCCTCAGGTGGCCATCCTGCAGGCCAACCTGCCGCCGGGCCCGTGGCCGGTCCGTACGTGGCAGGACTTCAAGTGGGGGTACCGGCTGACCCGGAGTCGCGCCCATTTCAAGTACAAATCCCTTCGAGAGCAGCTCCACCAGTGGCGTCAAGGTACCCTCGGCGGGTAGCATGATCCGCGTCGAGTCAGATAAATGTATTGGCGGACTGAGGTTTCGAGATAGCACTTAGATCGCGGGCGACCGGCTAGCTGCCGGGCCGGTTGTTCAGCGTTGCTGCCTTTGAGGACCAGGTCGAGTTCATAGTCGAAGGCGATCTCGTCCGGAGCGGTCCCAGAAGAGGAAGCGGGACCATGCTCCATTATGCGGTGGCCTGCCAGGAGGAGGGCGTGCCGTTTTTACCGGGCCCAGCCGGCATGACTGGGCTCGAGCTGGGTACCTGTGCCAGGATTCCAGGCCGGGCTTGTGAACTGCCTCCCGGTGGACCATGATCGGCTCTTCAAGAAGCTCCTGACGTTCTTTCCCTTTGAATTCATCGAGCTATTCCTGCCGGACCTGGCTCGGGTGATGGAGGCCGGCTCGTTGGACTTCCTGGACAAGGAGGTATTTAGTGAGCTGGGCATAGGGGACAGGCGAGAGGCCGACATCGTCGCCCGTGCCAAGGTCAGGGGTCAGGACTCGTACTTCCTGATCCACATGGAGCATGAGGCGCAGCATCGGCCAGGGTTTGCCCGGCGGA
>DASYBA010000268.1:0-10107 GCA_036501005.1 Candidatus Xenobia bacterium
ATGAAGGGAATCGTGGAACGATGTACCCCCCAGTCGACCACGTGTACGATGCCAGGGTGCCGCAATTCCGCACAAATGGCAATCTCTCGCTGGAAACGGTGGTATTGGTCCGCATCCGATACCGGTGCGAACAGCACCTTGATGGCGCACGGTTCTGGCCCCAGGGCCTCGTACACCGCCCCCATCGCCCCCTCGCCCAGTTTCTGCACGATTCGATACGTGCGACCGCTTTCCGCCCGCAGCGGCTGGCCCTTGGGCAGCACGGTGTGCTGGAGTGCGGCGCTGGCCGCAGCGCCGGACTTGCGGCCGGGCGTGGTGAGGGGGCGCTTGTCAGGCACCTTGCCTAGTTCGACCTCAGTCGCCCAGCTCCCCCACGACCCGTTCCAGGACCGCCAGGGCGTCGGCCAGCGAGCCGCGGAATGGCGGTAGCGGTTCTCCAGCATCCGTCCGACTTCCAGGGGGTAGGAAGCTCGTTCACGAGGGGGCCTGGTCCGAGGCCGGCTGACCGGCCCCAGGCAGGAGGGCCGCCGGGTCGATCACGATGCTCTCCGCACCGTGGAGGTGGGCCTCTTGGAGGGCTCGTTCGGAAGCCTGCAAGAGGTGTTTCTCGTCTTTGCAGATGCGCGACTCGGCCACCCCGACACTGACGGTCAGCTTGACCCCTGGCACCTGGCAGGAACGAACGCTTTCCTGGATGCGCTCGGCGCAAATTCGGCCGGCGTCCAGACTGGTGTCGGGACACAGGGCCAGGAACGTCTCCACCCCGTGGCGGGCCACCATGTCGCTGGTGCGCAAGGCTGCCTGCAGGGCCAGGGCCGTCTCTCGCATCACGACGTCCGATACGTCGGCGGTGAACGCTTGGAAGCCGTCGACCCCGATGGTGAGACAGGCCAGGGGGGTGCGGCTGCGTAAATGCATGGCCCACAACTGTTTGACGCTTTGGAGCACCGCTCGACGGCTGGGCAGACCGGTGAGTGGATCGCTGACCTCGGCGAGGGCGAGGGTGCGGTCTGCCAGTTCCTGCTGGAGCTGCGCCTCGCGGTCCCGGAGCAGCTTGCGATCCAGGCTGGCCCGCACCCGGGTGCACACCGGGCCCGGGTGGAACGGCTTGAGTAGATAGTCTTCGGCGCCGGCCGGCACGAAGGCCGCGGCCGCATCCGTCTGATCCGACAGCATGATGACGGGCACGTCGGCCAGCGACGGCGAGGCTTTCAGCATGCGGAGCACGTCCTGACCTGACAGGTCGGGAAGCTGGAGGTCGAGGAGCACCAGGTCGAAGGGCTGGATATCGAGCAGTCGCAACCCCTCGTGGCCGCTTTCGACCGCCTCTGCCCAGGCCCCCAGGAAGCGCACAAACTGCACCAGGATATGGCGATCGACAGGATGGCAGCCGACCACCAAAACCCGCCCCGGCCGGCTCAGCGGCATCAGCGAGTCCAGTCCAGCGACCCAGCGGGCGCCAGCAACGGCAGCGCTTTGACGAATTTTCCAGTGCGGGTGACGATCTGGATGGAGGCGGCACTGCCATCCGGCATGGCCGCGATCCAGGCGACAAAGGCGTCGTCGGGCGAGAACGCTGGAGACGTGGCCTGCAGCGCGGTGTTGAGGTTGGCCAGCGGACGGGGGGTGCCCTGGGGCAGGGTGCATGCCATCAGGCGGGCCCCGTCGAGGAACACCAGTCGGTGGCCATCGTGGCTGAGCCGCGGCCAAGCCCCGGAGAAGAGCTTCTGCGACTTGCCCGTCTTGAGATCGAGGTGTGCTATCGAGTTACCGTCTTGCAGATAGATCGCCTTTCCGTCTCGAGTCACATCGGCTCGGAGGGGCGCAGACGGGGCCCGGGTGATGCGTCGTTCGATACTGCCGTTCATGCCGACCTGGCAGAGGTCGGCGCCATCCACCGCCAGAAAGCTCCGATTGCCCAACCAGCAGACCGCAAAGTCGTCGGTTTTGCCCTGTAGGACGGTGGCGTCCAGCGAGGGGTGATCCATCGACACCATGCTCACGACGTGGGTGCGGTTCGACAGGCCGGTGTAGAGCACCAGGTGCCCGCTCGCGTCGGCCCGAGGCATGAGGACCTGGGCGTTGTTGAGGGGCACCACCTCGCCAAAGCGAGGGTCGACTGAGGCCAGGTGCGGACTGACCGTCGGGTCACCCAGGGCCACCAGGAGATGGCCGCCCGGACCCGGTGCACCCCACGCCGAAGCCCATAGGCCTAGGGTCATGAGGGGCAGGACGAGAGATCTCACGCCAGTTCTACGTCGTCGGGAAAGGCCGCCTGCCAGGCGACGAAACCGCCGGCCAGGTCGGTGATCTCCTGGGTGCGTACCTGGCGCAGGATGCTGGCGGCTATCGAAGAGCGATAACCGCTCTGGCATCCGACCAGCAGGGGGCGATCGGCCGGCACAGAGTCCAGGTCGTGCTGCAATCGTTGTAAAGGGACGTTCAAGCTGTGCGGTGCGTGCCCCGACTGCCACTCTCTTTCGCTGCGCACGTCGAGATACAGCACGCCGGGCAGGCGCTGACGGGCTTCTTCCGGGGTCAACCGCGGCGTCTGACGCAGTGCTGTGGGCGGAGCCGACTCCGCCAGGTAGCCCTGGATCTGATCGTATCCGATACGAAACAACCGGGTCATGGCCTCCTTTTCACGCCCCGCATCGGCCACGATGACCAGTGGGCGATCGGGCGAGAGCACGGCGCCGGCCCACGTCGCAAACTTGCCGGACAGGCCCACGTTGGTGCTGTCCTTGACGTGGCCTTGGGCGTACATCTCCGCATCCCGCACGTCGACGACCTGGGCACCCGCCTCCTGGGCTTGTCGAAAGGCGCTCCACGACAAGGGCTGGAGGGCGCCTTCGAGAAGATGGTCCAGCGTCGTGTGCCGTTCCCGGTTGCGCCGGGCGTCGTACAGAAAATAGCCGGGGGCCGACGACTGTTCGGCGGTCACGGCGGCGACGAAAGCTTCCGTATCGCGTAGCTTGAGGGTAGGATTGGCGAGGCGCTGCTGACCGATGGTGCTGAACAGCTCGGTGGAGAGACTTCGCCCACACATGGAGCCGGCGCCATGGGCCGGGTAGATTCGAACCTCGTCCGGCAGGGTGAGGAGCTTGTTGAAGATGGAATCGTGCAGCTTCACCGCCAGATCTCGAGCCGATACGCCCACGGAGGCGAGCAGATCGGGGCGTCCGACGTCGCCCACGAAAAGGGTGTCTCCGGTCAGCACCGCATCGCCGTTCACCAGCAGGCAAATGCTCTCCGGGGTGTGGCCCGGCGTTTCCAAAATGCGAATCCGGAGCTTGCCCAGCTTCACCTCGTCGCCGTCGTGGGCGGGCACGAAGGCATATTCCGCGGTGGCGGCAGCGCCCACGTGGAGGGCGCACCCGGTGCGCTCCTGCAGTTCCAGGTGGCCGGCCAGGAAGTCGGCGTGGAAGTGGGTGAGAAAGACGTGGGTGATGGTGACCCCGAGGTGCTCGGCGTCTTCCAGATACGCGTCGATGTCCCGCTGCGGATCGACGACCACGGCCTGGCCGCACTCCGGGTCGGCCAGCAGATAGGAGGCGTGCGAGAGGCAGGCCAGGTAGTACTGCTTGAACACGATGCTGGTGGGAAGAGTGGAATTCATGCTGATGGGTTACGGTGAGGGGCCGGGACAAACCTCTCAGGTGCGCAGTCGGCCCAGCAGCACGCCCAGGATGCGGGCGATGTTGGCGGCATCGTCGACGCCGCGGTGGTGGGTGCCCTCGAGCGGCAATCGCAGGCGCTGCAACCCCTCGTCCATGCCGACCTCGTGTTCGAGCTGCAGGCTCAAGGCCAGCAGGTTCTTCACGTTGAGGTGGGTCGGTCCGAAGGGTCGGGGGGGGACCTGCCCAGCATGTCGACTCGACATCGACGACCACGATGTGCCCCAGGTCCTTGGCCACGGAAAAATCCTCAGGCGTGCCCGTGGCCGTTGACCAGGTGGCGGTCAAACACGTACAGATACCCCAGCGGGCCGGCGTCTTGAATGTCCAAGGCCCGGAAGTTGCTCTGCAGCAGCTTCTGCAGGAGGGCCTCCATCAAGTCGGTGACTCTACGCAGCTTGAGACACTTCTTGAGCTCCAGCTCGGTGACCCGGCCTCGCCGCGCCACCGTCTCCAGCGCGTGCACCTCGTCTTCGAGAAGCGAGTCGGGCACGTGCATGTCCACCTGGTGCCCCAACAACGTTCGCACACTCAGTTTTCGGGTGTGGCCGTTGGCGAGGCGCTCGGCCGGAGGCCGGAAGACCGTGACCACCGGATCGAGCACCAGCTCGACGCCATCGTATTGGATATGGCACCCGGACATGTTCTTCAGAAACGACAACAGGTGGTCAGGCTCCACCTTGAGGTGCTGCGCCACCTTCTCCAATCGACAGCGGCGGTTGTTCTCGGTCAGGAACACGCTCAACCGATACAACAGCAATGAATCGAAGCGAGGGCGGGAACGCATCTCGCCATCCAGCTTGCCTTCCACTTCAACCGTCAGCGGGTACACGTTGTCCAACTGCACCGGGGGCCGGAGAGAGAAGAAACCCGAGCGGCGCAGGTCGCCAAACCGCCCTCGCACGACCCGCTCGCCCCGCGTTCGATAGGGGGTGTCGGTTTGCGTCGTGCCGGTGAACTCGATACCTTCACGATCCATCAGTTGATCAACGGTCGCGATGATGTCTTCCAGCGTAAACCCTTCATCGGTCGAATGCTGGCTGGCCAGTCGGGCCGCGTGCAGGATCAAGGTCGTCGTATCCCATCCACCCGTGACGGTGGTCTTGGGAGACATCCATCGAACCTGTTTTGAGGTCAGCCAGTACCGCTTCAACCCTTCACCCCTGCATCCTGTGCCGCGCACGCGGCAGCAGGGCCCGTACCCCCAATGCAGCCACGCGGGCGGGTTGATTAGCTGCCATGGGGGGGGTTCCTCCGCCCCCTCCGGCGAGTTCAAGAAATTTTCTTTGAATAGACCTTCGAATAGGGATGATCAAAGCTCCAGGCTAAGCTCCATTTGTTCTTTCGCTTCAGGCAAGCGGCCACAGCGCCAGCGGAATCCGCAGGACAGATCGTGGCAGCGGGACTCGTCTGTGACCTTGGGCCAGGCCTCTTCGGTCAGACTGCGGGCACTCCCGGCGAGCTGGCGCGCCGCTCGCAAGGCGTGCGCCTCCAGTCGGCGAGCGTCGGCCGCGGTCAGCAGTACGTCGGCGGGGGCGCTCTTGCGATCCTCCAGAAAACGAAGCCCCAGGGTCACCCGTTCCACCCCCGTGCCCGCCATCAGGGCGGCCGCGTACAACTTGAGCTGGTACTGGTAGAGCGACTGCCGGCCGCGGCTCAGGCGGCTCTGCTTGTAGTCGAGGATGTGCCACTCGCCGTCGGCGTCCTGGAAGATGAGGTCGGCCACCCCCGAGACCTGCAGCGTCCAGCCGTCGACGTCCTGCAGCGTTAGATAAAGAGGGACTTCCCGGGCGACCTGGCGAGCCTGTCTCAGCACCTGGCCCGTGTCCGAGGCGAGGAAGGCCTGGATGTCCTTGCCCAGCCGGGGGAGCTCTGGGGTGTCGCCCCCCACCAGACGAAGGAGCGCCCTCTGGACGTCCCCGGCGGAGGACCCGAAGTCGATCTCTTCCAGCACGCGGTGCACCAGGTGCCCGCGATCGGCCGCCGGCAGCGTGCCGGGGGGCGCCACCCGAGCCCGGGGCGGCATTTCCTCCAGACTCAGCACGCTGACGTAATAGTGGCGCCGGGCGCACACCAGGTACTCGGCCAGCTCCCTCGCCGAGAGCACCAGCCACTGCGGCGGCGCTGGCGAGAAGCCCGCCACCCGGGTCTCGGCCTCGGCCACCGCGGCGGGCAGGAAGGGCTCCGCCCCCTCGGCTTGCACCTCGGGGGCCGAAGGCACGTCTCCCCGCCGCATGACCCGCACGCCTTTGGCCGACTCATCGCCGCCCAGCCACCGCCGCAGCCATCCGGCCCAGGTGTCCGCGCGCGCCTGACGAGGCCCGAACTCTCCGCTCATGACCAGGTGGTCGGCCGCCCGGGTCAGCGCGACGTAGAGCAACCGTCGGCTCTCCTCGATCTCGCGATCCTTGCGCTCCGCCTCCACGGCCGCCATGGCCGGGGGCTTCAACCAGGGATGGTACTTGTCGACCCGCACCTTGGCGACGACGCCGCGCTCGACGTGAAACATCACGGCCTCGGGGTGGATGCGATTCTCCCGCGCCATCTGCGGCACGTAGACGATGGGAAACTGCAGCCCCTTCGACTGGTGTACGGTCATGAGCCGTACCACGTCGGCCCGTTCCGCCCACACGGGGTATTCCGGCTCACGGGCCTTGTCGTCGATGAGCGTCGTCAGGTAGCGGACGAACCCTCGGAAGTTATACGGACCGCTCTCCTCGTACTCCCGGGACAGATCCACCAGCTTGCGTACGTTGGCGACCTTCTGCGCCCCCTGGAACAACGGCACGATGGCCGCCAGGTAGCCCGTCGACCGCACGATGCGCTCGACCAGCTCGGAGGGCGCCAGTCGGTCGCGCAGCTCGCGCCACTCCAGGAGCCACGCCCGCGCCCGGGCCAGCGCCGCGTCTTCTTCGGCCGTGTCCAGTGCCGCGGTACCCTCGGCCAATCCCCCGCCCTTGGCAAGCCGCAACAGCGCATTGTCCGACAGGCCCACCATCGGGCTGCGCAGGAAGCCCGCCAGCGAGATGCCGTCGGTCGGATCGTCCAGCCACGCCAGCACGTTGACGACGTCCTTGATCTCCTGGCACTCGAAGAAGCCCTGGCCCTTGACCACGTAGTACGGAATGTTGCGGCGCCGCAGCTCGTGCTCGTACACCTTGATCTGCGACGTGACCCGAAAGAGCATGGCGCAATCGCCCCAGCGGGCCGGCCGGTCGGCGACGCGGAGCGGCTCCGACCCCTGCACCGACGCCCAGATGTGGTCGGCCAGGAGCGATGCCTCGCGGCTGCGGGCGTCGTCGGTCAGCTCGTCTTGCCCCCGCTCCACACTCAGCACCTGGATGGTCCCCTCGCCCGCGCGCTCTGCCTTCATGCCGTCGTCGGGCCCAAAGCGGATCTGCCACCCGGCCCCGCCCTGCCCGGCCAGCACCTCCTCGCCGAAGAAGGCGTTGACGAAGTCGACGATGCACGGCACCGAACGGTAGTTGGACTGCAGGTGGCACACCGAGGCCAGCCGTTCCCGCCACGCCATGAACACCGACACGTCGGCGCCCCGGAAACCGTAGATGGACTGCTTCGGGTCGCCGACCATGAACAGTTTGCGGGTCGCCGTCTCGGGACAGAGCAGTCGCACCAGGCTGTCCTGCAGCCCGTTGGTGTCCTGGTATTCGTCGACCATGAGAACATCCCAGGTTTCCTGGTAAAGCTGTTGCAGGGCAGGGAAGTCGCGCAGCAGGTTGCGCGCCTTCACCTGCAGGTCTTCGAAGTCCAGGCCGGACTTGCGATTCTTGGCCGCCACGTAGGCCGCCTCGACCCGGGCGACGAGGTCCAGCAGGTCGTGCAGCACGGGCACCGACATCCGCTCCGCCAGGGCGTCGGTGAGGTGCTCGAGGCACTCTTTGATGGCCCCGCTGCGCCACCGCCGCCCCTTCAGGGCCCGCTCCAGCCGGCCCACCTCCTTGAGGCTCAGGTCGGGCGGAAGCCCTTGAGCGAAGCGCATCTTGATGTCCGACCAGCGAGGCATGAAGGCGGCCGCGTCCTGGCGCTGCTTGACCGAGCCGTCCAGCGCCGTGCGCACCCGGTCGTCCAGGGTTCTGATCAGTTCGTCGAGGGCGGGCGCCACCAGCTCGGCGGGCTCCGGGATCTTCGCCCGGCACTCTGCCACCGTCTGCCCGGCCTGCACCATCTGGGCGTACAACCCGGCCACGGCCTGGATGAGACCGTAACCGCCCATTTCTCCCGCCGCCAGTCCGTACAGGTCGACCAGGCGGGTGACGGCCGGGTCTTCCGACTGCACGCCGCCCAGTATGACGTTTTCGAGGGCCTTCGAGAGGAGCCGCCACGCCTCTCGCTCTTCCAATACGGCAAAGGCCGGATCGATACGGGCCATGGCCGGGTGTTCCCGCAGCAGGGCGGCACAAAACGAATGGATGGTGCTGATGGGGGCCCGCACCAGCTCTCGGCGAAGTTTCGTCCACCGCTCGGCTTCTGTGGCATCGGCGGCCGCCAGCAGCCGCTCGTCGATGGCATCTCGAATGCGGTCTTTCATCTCCGCCGCCGCCTTCTCGGTGAAGGTCATGGCCACCAGGCGTTCCGGAGACAGGCCATCCTCCGTGAGGAGGCGCACGTACAGCTCGACCAGCGTGCGGGTCTTGCCCGAGCCGGCGCCGGCCGACACCCACGTATTGGTTTCAAACGCAATGGCCTGCTGCTGTTCCTTGTTGAGTGGAATCACAAGGGCTCCTCGTGCGGCAGGTAGAATCGGCAGACGTTTCGATAGGCGCACGATAAGGGACAGTCCTTCGGAGACGTGTCGAACTGGCCCGCCACCGCCCGTCCTAGAACTTCCGAGAGCCACCCGGGTTCCGGAGGATCGAAGGCCCGGCCTCGCAGCTCGGGCCTGCGCAAGAGATGGATGGCCCCGTGGCCAGCACTGCCTTCCGCGACGTGGGGCGTGAGGCGGGGCAGCAGCGT
This sequence comes from Candidatus Xenobia bacterium, assembly GCA_036501005.1. Classification (GTDB taxonomy): domain Bacteria; phylum Vulcanimicrobiota; class Xenobia; order RGZZ01; family DASYBA01; genus DASYBA01. Next base: position 8,652 of record DASYBA010000268.1, read on the forward strand.
CTGGCACACCTGCAGGTACAGCGCCAGTTGGAACTTGGTGTCGCCGATCGTTTCAGGATGCGTGATCTCATGCAGCTTGTCCTGGGTTCGACTCCACTTGTAGTCGATGACCCGATAGCCCGCCGGGCCCGCGTCGACGCGGTCGATCTGGCCCCGCACGTGGATGCGTCCGATACCGGGCACGTCGACGTCTTCGCTGAACGCCTGTTCGAAGAAGAGGGGCGTCCATTGCTGCTCTCGGTCCCAGTGGTCGCAGATCTCCTCGACGACGCCGCGTAGCCCCGCCAGCACTTCCTTCTTCTTGAGCTGCCAGAAGAAGCGGTCGCCCAGATGGCGCGGCTCGCGCTCCACTTTGGCGAACACGTCGTGGGCCGCCGCGTCCAGCGCGGACTGGGCCTTGTGCTCGCTGGCGAAGAGCCAGTGGCCCTCTTCCTTCTGGCGGCGGAAAAACTGGTGCATGATCTCGTGCGCCACCTCGCCCACGACGTTGGGCTGCGCTTCCACTTCCGGTCGCACGGCTTCGGCCAGCCCCAGCCCCTTCTTGAAGAACCAGGCGGTCGGGCAGTTGGCGAACAGCTCGAGGTCGCTGGCGCTCCACCGCAGCACGCCCGGTCGGAGCAGGGCCTGCACGGCGGGGTCCAGCCGTCCCACCCAGGCGTTGGCCCTTGCTGCGCGGCGGGTGGGGTCGGCCGTGCGGAAGAACCGATCCCGGCGTTGTTCGATACTGGCTGCCTGCCAGACGTGCGGAAGGGGAGGGAGAAGGGGCCGGGCGTTGGCGCCGGGCAGCAGCGGGTACTGTGCCGCCCACGTGTCGGCGGAGAGCTCTGGGGCCACGCCGTCGTCGGTGTGGCGTTGCAGCAACCCGAGCGCCAGCTCCCACGGGTCGGCGGCGTGCTCCAGGGGGGTCACCAGTTGATCGAGCGGCGTCTCTTCGACGGCCGTATCGACCAGCTCCCGAACCTCCTCGAAGAAGTAGGAGGGCAGTGTGGCCTGTCCTCGCCCGTTGGTGGTTGGATACGATAGCGTGGCCCGACGTCGGGCCATGGACAGGGTGAGGCAGAAGAGGAGCGGGTCTTCCCACGCGGCCATGCGGCTGGAGCGGAACAGTCGGCGCCCGCTGCCGTCTCGAAAACGGGCCTTCTCGGCGTCTGAAAAGAGTGGCGACGGGGCCGGACTTTGCGGCCATACGCCCTCCGCCAGCCCTCCCATGAAGAGGTAGTCGAAGGCCAACCCTCGCGCGTCCAGCGCGTTCAAGATGCGCACCCCGCCTCGGTGCGCCGCGTGGCCGGGCAGCGAGCCCGTTTCGAGGCCACCCATGAGGAGACGGTGGAAATAGTCGAGCGTGACGGGATGGTTCATCGAGAGCGTGCGGGCCGCATCGTCGACATCGGACAGTACCGCCTCGATCTGTTCGAGGGCTTCCAGGTCTCGAGCCAATACGGCCGGCTCTTTGGTC
>DASYBA010000269.1:0-10012 GCA_036501005.1 Candidatus Xenobia bacterium
GTAGGAAGTGAAATTGTTGGTGGCCGCGTTGGTTCCGATGTAGGCGAGGCCCGGGAAGATCAGCAGGGACGTGATCGTTCCAGGAACGGTCGACGCGGTCAGCGTCTGAGTGTTCCCGTCGTTATCGATGGTGACAGGCACCAGGTTGTTGGTGCTAGAGTTGAGCGCTACAAAGAAAGTGCTGGTCCCGGCGCCGATTTCCGACCAGAGCTTGATGGGTGCGGCAGTGAATGTCGGCGAGGTGAACCCTGAGAACGGGCCCAGGTTGGGATTGGCGCGGATGACGCTCAAATTGTCCGAGCCGCCGTTGGCGACCACGAGGGCCTGGCGCAACAACGGAGGGAACTGGTTGTCGTCGACCGAGATCGACTGCAAGGTGGCGACGGTGGAGGGAATGCCGGTGAACGACTGGGCGGCCACGGAACCCGTCTGGGTGCCGGGCGTAGGCACGAAGAAGACGCCGGCCGGGACCTGGACGTAGAGGTCGACGGCCGCCGCGCCCACGACGGGGGGGACGTCCACGGCGATTCGACAGTTCGTCGGCGTGGCCCCCGCGGTCGACGGGCCGGTCAGTGTGAAGGACGGCGTGGCAGAGAACAGGCCGAGGCTCAGACCCGACGCCACCTGGCTTTCGGACAGAACGTAGACCCCGAAGTGGCCTCCGACCACCGCCAACCCGTACAACGTGTGGTTGACCGGATCGTAGTCGATGGCCACCGGTTGGACGCCGTTGGTCCCGGCCGTGAATTCGAACACGGTGGGGGCGTTGGTGTTGACCAGCGGGTAGGGATTGGGAATGCCCAGCACGTTGCCGGCCTGATCCAGCACGATCGCGATGGGCGTACCTCCCTCGAAGTCCGGATCAGTGCGGACCTGGACGCCCGGGGAGGTGTCGTTGGGGTCGACCACCGTCGAATTCACCGTTCCGGCCGGGTCGATCAGGGCCTGCAGCAGGAGTCCAGACGACGAGGTCTGCGACCCCGTGCCCAAGAACAGATCGGGGCTGAAGAAGGCCGCCACGACGTCGTTGAAGGCATTGTCTTGCACCAGGCTGTTGACAGTCAGGGGGCTCGCTGCATTGGCCGAGCGGTAGTCGACCACGGCCGGCGTGGCCTGGACCGACGTCTGCAGCACCATCTCGTCTAGCGAGCCGTTGGACTCCACCGACTGGACTGAATTCGTGCCGAGCGGGAGGGTGACATCTGCGGTGGCCTGCACGTTCGGAATGCCGTCCAGCCGAAGCACGATCGGGTTGTTGTTGGCGTCGAGGCCGCTGACGAACATGTGCGTCGTGGGCGGAGTGGGCACGGGAGTCGGCGTCGGCGTCGGCGTCGAGGTCGGGGTTGGCGTCGGGGTCGGGGTCGGGGTCGACTGGCCCAGGAGCAGGGTCAGCGTGACAGACGTGGTGCTGCCGCCCGTCACCGCAACGGGGGAGGAGACTGCGCTGCCGATGGGGGTGCTGTCATTCGCGGTGAAGGCCAGGACCTCGACGACCACCTCGCCGACCGGAATGCCGGCCAGCGCCTGCGTGACGGTCTGGCCCGTGACCTGCACGGTCACTGGCGAGATGACGTCGGCCTGGCTGGTCGCATTGAGCACGTGAAACACCAGGCTGCTGATGCTGCTGGAAGAGGCTGACCCGGGGCGTACGCGGCTCACCCGGGCAAGCTGCCTGACCTGCAGGGAGACCGCCAGCGAACCCGTGGAGCCTCCGCCACCGGCGCCGCTGAAAGCCTGGCCAGACCCGCCGCCCCCCTGGCAGCCGGCCAGCAGGGCCAGGCCCATCAGACAAAGTAGCCACAGTCGTTCTCTACGCATCGCAACCCCCCGGTAATCGGTCAGTGGGTCCGATGGGTTCAGTTCGTTCCCTGGTGTCTCCTGCCGACTTCTTCCAGGGCCTCGCGGACGAACTTGCGTACCATCTGCTTGCGCCAGGCGTAGGCGAAGTCGGTGTTGTCCAATGGCTTGGCGGGCCGATAGGCCGCCTCGGCGGCCGCGGCGCAGGTGGTCGAATCCAGATGGGTGCCCCGAACCTGTGATTCCGCCTCTGGCACTCGCAAGGGGGCCGACCCCACCGCACCGACCACAATGCGCGCCTCATCGACGACGCCGTTGACCCATCGCACCCACACCGCCACGTTCAAGACCGGAAAGTCGAACGCTCCACGGCGGCGCAATTTGCGAAAGGCCATGTCGGACCCGTCCATGGGAGGCAGCACGACGTGGGTCAAAAGCTCGTCGCCTGCCTTGTGCAAGTACTGGATGCCGTCGTCTCGATAGAAATCCCCCGCCGCCACGGTTCGCTCTCCCTGCGGGCCGACCAGTCGATAGCGGGCATCCAGGGCGACCAGCACCGGCACGGTATCACTGGACTGCACCGCCCAGCAGCGCGAACTGCCCGGGGCCACCCAGCACACGTCGCCATCTTTCTTCATGCAGAAGTTGACGGCCCGCCGCCACTCCTCGCTTTGGTTGTAGTAGTTGCAGCGGGTATCGAGCAGCACGTTGCCGCCCAGCGTGCCCATGTTGCGAAGCAGGGGGGTCGATATCGAACGAACGGCTTGCAGCAGCGCACCGTAGCCTTGCAGTGCCGGATGCCGGGCCACCTCGGAGAGGCGTGCACAGGCGCCTATTTCAATACTACGCGACACGGCTTCGATAGAGCGAAGCTCTCGCACCGGCATCAGATCAATGACCGTTGCTGGCGTCTGATGGCGCCGTTTCATGTTGGGATACAGATCGGTCCCGCCGGCCACGTACATGCCGCCGTGCTCCACGCGTAGAGCGACCGCTTCGTCTATGCTCCTGGCCCGACGATAGTCGAAGGGCGGCAACCGCATCATACCGGCGCCTCCTCTGGGACCGGCACCCGCTGGGGTTCTGGAAAGACATAGGCTGGCATGGTGGCCGGCCCGTACCGCCGATCCTTCGAACGGAGTGCCTTCAACACCTTGTCCGGCGTGATGGGCACCTCGTCGACTCGCACGCCTATCGCATCGTAGACCGCGTTGGCCACCGCCGGCATGACGGGCAGGAGGGGCCCCTGGCCGACCTCCTTGGCCCCGAAGGGGCCTTGCGGATCCGGATCTTCGATGAGCGCCGTCTGCACGTCGCACATCTCGAGCGTGGTCGGCGACTTGTATTCCAGGAGCGACGGCGTGCGGTGCACCATGAAGCGGTTCGGACGGTACGCCATCTCCTCCATCAGGATCTCGCCCAGGCCCATGTACACGCTGCCTTCCACCTGGCCCATGACCAGCGCAGGGTTGATGCTACGGCCGACGTCGTGCGCGATCCAGATGCGGGGCACCGCGACGATGCCAGACTCTCGGTCGACCCGCACCTCGGCCACCGCGGCGGAATAGCTGTAGGCCGGTGAGGGGCCGACGCCACCCCCTTTGTGGCGGGCCGCCGAGGGCGGTGGGGTGTAGGATCCGACCGTGGCCACCGTGCCCTGCCGGCTTTCCGCCCACTGCACCGCCTCGGCAAACGAGGTTCGCCGCTCGGGGTCTTGCGAGTCGAGCAGCAGCCCGTCCGCCAGCACCAGCCGTGATGCGGGCACTTCCCATTTCGCCGCCGCCGCCTGGCAGAGCAGGTCTCGGGCCCGCTCAGCCGCCTGCAGGGCGGCATTTCCCGTCATCAACGTCACTCGGCTGGAATAGCTGCCCAGATCCACCGGGGTGAGGTCGGTATCGGCGGTCACCACCCGCACGTCGCCCGGCTCGATGCCGAGGACCTCCGCCACGATGTAGGCCAGGATCGAATCAGAACCCTGTCCGATATCGGTCGATCCGCAGAAGACCGCCACCCCGCCCCCCCGATCGAGTTTCAGCATGACCCCCGAGTGCGGCATCTTGTTCCAATAGATGGGCAGTCCGGCGCCACAGATGTAGGAGCTGCACGCAAAGCCGAAGCCGACGCCATCGATGCGGCGGCGATTCTTCCATCCGGACATGTCGACGACTTTGTCGATACAGGCCCCGAGACCCATGCTGCCGACTCGCAGGTAGTTGGTGGTCAGGCTGTTGGGGGGCACGAGATGGCGGCGTCGCAGATCGACCGGGTCCAGACCCAGGTCGACCGCAATCTTGTCCAGTTGAACCTCCAGGGCAAAGCGCGGCTGGGGGGTGCCGTGGCCTCGCTTCGGGCCGCACGGCGGCTTGTTGGTAAAGACTCGGGCCCCCTCAAATCGATAGGTGGGCACCTGGTAGGTGACCGTCTGCAGCGCCCCGGTATAGTAGGTACTGGCCACGCCGTAGCTGCCGTACGCGCCGCCGTCCAGGAACGATTTGAACTGCATCCCGGTGATGCGTCCGTCGCGCTTGACGCCCGTCTTGATCTCCATGAGCACGGGGTGACGCCCCCGATGGCAATAGAAGACTTCCTCCCGAGTCAGGCAGATCTTGACCGGTCGCCCGGTCATCATGGCGAGGCGAGCCACGCAGATCTCGTGGTTGAAGGGGTCGCTCTTGCCCCCGAAGCCTCCCCCGTTGGGGGTCGCGATCACCCGGATGCGGGCGGCAGGAAGCCCCAGCACCTTGGCCAGGGCCCGGTGGACGTAATGCGGCGTCTGGGTGCTGCTCCACAGCGTCAAGTGGCCGTCTGCCGCGTACTCAGCGAGCGCCGCGTGCTGCTCCATGGGAAGATGGGTATTGCCTTCGTAGAAGAAGCGATCGACCCGCACGTGGTCGGCCTGGGCCAGGCCGGCGTCCGAGTCGCCAAACTCCATGGCCACGACCTTGTGTACGTTGTTCCCGTCGCCATAGTCATGGATGCGAGGTTCAGCCACCTTCAGGCCATCTTCAATACCGGTGATGGCTTGCAGCGGTTCATACACGACCCGCACCAGCTCCGTGGCGGCCAGCGCCGTGTCTTCGTCGACAGCGGCGATGGCGATGACCGGATCGCCGACAAAGCGAACCTTTTCGATACACAGGGCGTGCTCGTCCTGGCTGACCGGGAGAATGCCGAAGGGGACGGGCAGGTCCGCCCCGACCAGAACTTGCTTGACCCCTTCCAGGGCCCGCGCCCGACTCACGTCAATCGATACGATTCGCGCGTGGGCCACCGTGCTCCGCAACAGCTTGCAGTGCAGCATGCGCGGCAACACCAGATCGTCGGCAAAGCGCGTCTGCCCGGTGACTTTGGCGACCGCATCCACCTTGGCATGCGGCTTGCCGACGACTCTAAGGGTGCCCATAGATCGTCACCGCCTCGGGTTGGGCCGCTTCACCCCGCATGCGGGCGGCGGCCAGTTCGACCGCCTCGTAGATCTTGATGTAGCCCGTGCAGCGGCACAGGTTGCCGCTGAGCGCCCCGCGGATGCGCTCTCGATCGGGGGTGGGCTCTTCAGCCAGCAGGGCCTCCGCCGCCAGCAGGAACCCGGGCGTGCAGTAGCCGCACTGGGCCGCACCCAGCTCGGCGAACGCCTGCTGCAGAGGGTGCAACCCCTGCGGGGTCGCCATGCCTTCCACCGTGCGAATGTCTTCGGACCCTTCCAGCGCTTGCGGCAACACGAGGCAAGACAGCACCGGCTGGCCATCGACCAACACGGTGCACGTCCCACACTCGCCCAGCTCGCACCCGTGCTTGGTGCCCGTCAGGCCCAGGTCCTCACGGAGCACCTCGAGCAGGGTCTTATGCGGCGCAAAAGCCGCCTCCACCGGCTCCTCGTTGACGAGGAGCCGGCGATGGATGGTCTTCATGCGCGGACCCTTCGTTCGTCTTCCACGAGCTCCTGCGGGCGACGAACGAAGCGTCGTTCTAGCGGTGCCGGTGAGGGCGGAGAATGCCCTGCTGCTGGCCTCTGGCGTGCGGCGTGACCGCCCCGGATGGTCCAGTGACGGTCGCCAGGGTGCTGGTCGCGGTGGCCCACATGCTGCGGCCGTGGGTGTAGGCTGCCAGTTGACCCTGAGGCAGGATGTTCAAGGCGTGGACCTGTACGCCGGGCAGGCCCGACCCATACGGCGTCCAATTGCCGCCGTCATTCTGGCTGATGAAGACGCCGCTGAACGTCCCCACGTAGAACACGTCGTTGTAGGTGGGATCCATCACGATGCTCTTGACGTCCAGGTTAGGCAGGTCGCCCGTGACGTCACGCCAGGTCAACCCGCTGTTGTTGGTCTCGAAGAGCCGTCCGGGAACGTTGCGCACTCCGAAGGTGCCGCCGGTGGTCTGAGCACTCGCCACTACGACATGCGTGGAGTCATTGGGATCAATGGAGAGGCTGTGCAGATCCGTGCCGGCCGGAATGCCAAAGTCGCATTCGATAAAGCCTTGTCCGCGTACTTGCCGCCGGAAGACCTTGCCTCCTGCGCTGACCGCAAAGATGACGTTGTCATCGCTGGGGGCGTAGGCGGCAGCCCGGAAGGCGTCGGGCTCGACATTCGTGGTGCCGGGAAAGGTCAGGTTGCCGGTCACCAGGATGCCCGAGACATCGCTGAACGTCACGGTCTGCGCGCCCCCATTCAAATCGGCTGTCGCGTTGGTCGATTCGTAGATGCGAGTGGTTGCCACCAGCATATTGGCTTCGTTCTGCTGGCTGACCTGGATGGGGATGAATTCGCTGGTTGGATCGCTAAAGTTGAAGCCGTTGCTGATGTCGTTGTAGGTCGGCACGTTCGCCGTGCTGCCGTTCTGGCCAGTGTTCGGCAGCGTGACCGCCTGCTGGAGGAAGCCAGGGCCGTACGGGAACGAAAAAGTGCCGTCGGTCAGGTACTGCACGTTGGGGGCAAACGGGTCGATGGCGACGCCGCCACCGTCGCCGGGGAACACTTCGGTCCACACGTTGCTGATGCCGGAGAACGTCTGGTTGCCGTTGCTCAGCATGTTGCTCAAGATGCCGTTGTCCTGCGTGCCTCCCAGCCCCAGCAGGCTGAGCGAGAACGGGTCGATGGTGGTGCTTCCAGTGTAGAACTGGAGCGTTTCGATGTTGGTGTTCAGGTCGTTCCACGCCGTCGAAAGGTTGGCGGTGCTTGGGTCTGGAAGCTGATAGATGCCACCGTCGTCTATGGCATACAGGTTGCCGTTGGCATCGATGGCGGCAAAATGTTGATCCGTGTGGGGGCCGTTTTGTAGCTGAGGGTTGGACTGGCTCAGGGCGGTGGCGACCCCAGTGAATCCGTTCAGGTTGATGCTGTCCACCCGGACGATGGCCAGTCCCGCCATGTAGAGGCGGGTCGCATCGCTCGGATCGACCACCAGGAACTGGTTGTACTGGGTCTGCTGGGCGCCGAAGTCGTCGCCAATGAGGCTCTCGCCCCCTTGGGGAACGGTGAACGGGTTGGGCGTCAGATTCATCGCCTGCCATGTGAACCCGCCGTTGGCGCTGACAAAGAGACCGCTGAAAGCGTCGTTGGGCAGTCCGGTGGTGGAATTCGTGCCCGCCTCACCCACCAAGGCGTAGACGACGGTCGGCTGCGTCGGTGCTACTGCCAGCGAGATGCGACCGATTCCGGTACCGGCCGGCAGGCCCTGGGTCGACTTCGTCCACGTCTGGCCGCTGTTCGTGCTCACGTAGATACCGGAGCGACCGTCATTGGGCGCGACGTCCAGGAAGAAATCCTGGAACATGCTCGTGTCGACGGCGGCCAGCAATGCTCCCGTGTCCGGTCGGTAGACCAGGTCAACGATGGGCGCGTCGGGCCCGATGGCCGATCCACTGGAAATGTCCGTGAAGGTATTGCCGCCGTCCGTGCTGTGGTAGATCTGACCCGTCTGCGGGAAGTTGTCGACTTCTCCCCCCAATACGGCACTCGTGGTGGCGACCCACATCTCGTGGCTGTTGGTTGGATTGATGACAATGCGGGAGATGGACCTGAGCTGGAATTGGCCCTGTGTATCCGGCACCTGCTGCCACGTCTGGCCACCGTCGGTGGACTTCAGCAGACCGAAGCCCGGCTGGGCATCGCCGCTCAGGTTGGCCTCGCCGGTCCCGGCCCAGACGACAGACGAGTTGTTGGGATCCCGGGTCAGGCAACCGATGGCGGGGGGCAGGCTGTCGCTTCGTGGCGACCAGGATCCGCCTCCATTGGTGGTCGTCCAGATGCCGCCGCTGGCCGTGCCCAGAACCATGTTGTCGACGTTGGAGGGGTTGACGGAAAGAGACGTGCCTCGCCCGCTCACGTTGGCGACCTGCTCGAACGGATCGAAGCCTGGATTGGGGCCGAAAGGGACCCACGTCGGGCTTACCACGAGCTGAGGGTGGGGCTTGGGCGCCGGCACTGGCGTGGGCGTCGTCGGGGGCGGGGTCGCCGACGGCGGCGCGACCAGCGGATTGCTGTTGAGAGGCACCGGGCCGTTGGCGACGATGCCCTGCCCTCCCCCCAGGCTCCCGCCGCACCCGGCCAGAATCAAGGCAGCCGTCGATAGTCCCAAGGCATTGATCAGTCTGGATCGCATCCCGAACCCCCTATGACATTAGTATTAAAGATTTTCATTTCAAAACGGACAGTAGGGTTCGGCTGTACCGCCCCATGTGCCTTCTCGACTTCCACGCGATCGTGGCCCGCGCCCGGAAATACTGGCGTGGCACCAGAACCGGCGCCGTTAAAATGGCTCAGGTGCGCGCACTCTCGACCGCGAACGCTACGAACCTATGGAATGGCCAAGGCCGCGGCGTGCTTCCTTGAACTGAGGCGCCTGGATTCGAACCAGGGATGGCGGCTCCAAAGGCCGCTGCCTTACCGCTTGGCGACGCCTCAACGCGTCCGCATGATAGCAGACCCGGGCCCTCACCGTCAATGAAGGGAGTTGGTAGGGGTGCCAGAATAGGCTCGGCTCCGAGGAGGTTCAGGTTTTGGCAGAAGAGGGTTATGACGTCGTCATCATCGGCAGCGGGCCAGGCGGGTACGTCGCCGCCATCCGGGCCGGTCAGCTCGGGCTGAAAACGGCGTTGGTGGAGAAGGATCGGGCGCTCGGCGGCACCTGCCTGCACCGGGGCTGCATCCCGACGAAGTCGTGGCTGCACACCGCGTGGCTCTACGACCACATGAAACGGTCGGAAAAGATTGGCATTATCGCCAAGGACGTCTTGCTGGATTTCACCCTGGTCCAGGCGGAAAAAGACCGGGTCGTCGACAAGCTGTCCAAGGGTGTCGAAGGCCTGATGCGCAAGAATAAAGTGACGGTGGTCAAAGGGGTGGGCGGTCTCGCCGGGCCTGGCCAGGTCGCCATTGAAGGCGCGCCGACCCTGAAGACCCGTCACATCGTGCTGGCCATGGGGTCGGTTCCCCGCATGGTCCCGGGCGTCCAGGTCGCACCCGGGCGCATCGTGACCAGCGACGAGTTGTTGCAGTTGGAAACCGTGCCCAAATCCATCGCCGTGCTGGGTGCAGGTGCAGTCGGAGTCGAGTTTGCCTCGGTGTTCCACCGCTTCGGGTCCGAGGTGCATCTGGTCGAGATGCTGCCGCGCATGGTGCCGCTGGAAGATGAGGAACTATCGAAAGAGCTGGAACGCTCCTTCAAAAAGAAGGGCATCAACATCTACACCGACCATCGTGCCTCTGACTTCATGGTGGGCAAGGATGCGGTGAAGTTCAAGATGACGCCCGGTTCGGGCGATGCCAGGGAACTCTCGGTGGAGCTGGTGCTGGTGGCCGTCGGACGGGCGCCGGTGACGACCATCGCCGGTCTCGACAAGACGTCCATCAAGCTCGACCGGGGCTACATTCCGGTCGACGAATACGGCCGCACGACCGAGCCGAACGTCTATGCGATAGGCGACATCATCACCACGTCCACCGGCAAGCACCCCCAACTGGCCCATGCCGCCTCGGCCGAAGGTATTCTGGCCGTCGAACACATGGCTGGCCAGGAGACGCGGCCTATCAACTACGACCAGGTGCCGAACGCCACGTATTGCGATCCGGAGGTCGCCAGCATCGGCCTGTCGGAAGCGGAGGCCAAGCGCCGAGGCTACGCGGTCAAGGTGGGCAAGTTTCCGTTCTCGGCCGTCAGCAAGGCGACTATCGAACACGAGAGCGAAGGCTTCGTAAAGATCGTGGCCGACGAG
>DASYBA010000270.1:0-4626 GCA_036501005.1 Candidatus Xenobia bacterium
CACCTCCAGGCCCGTAATCTGGCCCTCTCGCGCTTGTCTTGGGAAACCCGACTGTTGAATGCCCACGGCGTCGTCGGCGTGAAACTCGAACGCAAGATGTATGAGTGGGGCGCCAACCTGATCGACTTCTCCGTGTCGGGCACCGCCATTCGCATCCACGGTGAGCCCCCCACCGATGAGCCGTTCCTGAGCGATCTGTCGGGCGAGGAGTTCTACCAGTTGTGGCAAGCCGGCTTCAAGCCCGTCGGGTTCGCGTACGGCAACTGCTTCTGGTACGAGGTGGCGGGCTATGCCAACCAGTGGGCGCAGAGCTTTCTCACCGGCGGCTTTCAGAACCAGGAGCTGACCGATTTTTCGAAAGCGGTTCACCGGACCCGCGATCTGGCCATGGGCCGGCTCAAGAACGAATGCGAACGCATGGGCGCCTACGGTGTGGTCGGGGTCAATATCGAACGTGAGCTTCGCACCCGGGACGTGGATTACAAGGACAGCAGTGGCACCGACCGACACCGCACTGACCTGATGATCCACATGCAGTTGACCGGGACGGCCATCGCCGAGCGGGAGATTACCCATACCCCACCCCAGGCCCGCATCATGGTCAGCCTGGCAGACCTGCCTATGCGAAAGCCTGCCGAAGACGTGGACAACGCCCTCGAGCGAACGCGGAGCATGTAGCATGACAGACGCCATTCTCCAGCGCTACGACATCGATAGCGAGCTGGGCCGCAACCGACTCTCCACGGCCTGGCTCGCCCATCTGGCGGATCGGCCGGAGGCCCGTGTCGCCATCAAGGTCATCCGTCCCGAAAGCCAGACGGTCGAGCAGATGCAGCAGACTCTCGAGCGATTCCGCGTCGACGCGCAGCGGTGCAGCCGCCTGGACCATCCCAACCTGGCCCGCATGATCGAATTCCTGGTCGGTGACGACGCCGCCTACCTGGTGGCGGAATACGTCGAAGGCCAGTCGCTGGAACATCTGCTGGCGGAAGGGGGCGCGCTGCCCGCCGACACCGCGCTGCGCATCATGCAGCAACTCTGCGACGGCATCCAGTATTGCCATGCGCAGACGCCCCCGGTCATCGTCCACGCCATTCAGCCCCATCACATCATCGTGACGCCCGACCAGGGCATCAAGATTATCGACTTTGGCCAGGTCTGGGCAGACGATCCCGGCAGCCAGGCCCATGCCTTCCTGCACGACATCGGCGGCCAGGGGTTCGCCCCTATCGAACGGTACGTATCGGACAAGACCGACCAGCAGAGCGACATCTACGCCCTGGGGGCCACCGTTTACGCCATGTTCAGCGGGCGCACGCCGCCGGCGGCCGTAGACCTGGTCACGGGGGTGCCGATCCCTCCCCTCACCGAGGCCCCGCCGGAAATTGCCGACCTGGTGGCCCGCATGATGCAGGTGCAGAAGACCGCCCGGCCGCAGTCCATCGCCGAGGTCCGGCAGGCCCTGGCGCTCGCCCACGCGGAACCGGCCGGGGACGAGCTCAGGGTGCGCCGCACCACCCCAAAACCGAAGCCCCAGACTATGCCCCGACCCGAGACCGCGGTCTCTACCGTCGCTCTTCCACCGCCCCCACCGGTCGGCATTCCAGAGGCTCTCAAGCCGGGCATTCCGCCGGTCGGCGGCGCCCTGGAACTTGAGCACAAGAGCTTTCTGGGCAAGCGCACCGTCGAACGCTTCGACGTCGACCTGCATGAGGTGACCACCGATCGGGTCCACTTCACCACCAGCAAGCTCGCCTTTGCGGTGGGCGCCCGCCTGGCGCTGGTCTTGAACGTACCCTTGCTGGCGACAGGCCAATCCATGGAGGCCCCGGTGGCCGTCGTCATTCGCAGCAAGGAAGAGCTTGCAGCCAATCAGTTTCGATACCAGGCGGCCATCTCGGAGATGCCCCCCAAGCTGCGCCCCATCCTGTCCGGTCTGCGAGAACAGGAACGTCGCCGGGCGCACCGTTATACCGCCGGCTTCCGGGTCTTGTCGAAAGAGTTCAAGTCATATGCCGCGTCAGCCTGCGACTTGTCCGCCACCGGCTTTGGCTTCAAAGCCGAGACGAGTTTTCCGGTCGGCACGCAGACCGAGTTCGTTCTCGACATCGATGACGCCATGGTGAACGGCCTTCCCGTCAAGGGCACCGTCGTGCACTGCGGCGAGGGAGACGAAACCGGTTTGTATCGGATGGGCGTATGCTTCGACCACCTGGACGAGAAGGTCACCCGCCCGCTGTACCACTTCCTGCATACTTTCAGGCGCTAGAGGCGCCACACTTCAGGCACTGGTTGGACGTGCCGGGGTTCACGTTGGCGCACGTACGGCACGACCAGGCCGCTGGAGATGGGCTCGTCATGCGAGCCGGGAACAACTGGCGGCAGCTCCGGCACCGCACCTGGTCGTCGGCCCGGCCGGTGCGGAACAGTGGAATGAAATAGACGGTGAAGTAATTGTCCGCCTCCACCAGGGTATGGGGCCCCGGGACGCCGCACCAGGGGCACACCCGGTCGATGGCCCCGGCGTCTTTTCGCACCACCTTGCTGCCGAACAACATGAACAGCACGTGGATAGGTTCTGCAATGAACCTGGGTATACTTCCGGTATGAAGATCTGGCTTGGAGCAGCAATCGCCCTTTTATTGTGCGGACCGGCAGCAGCCCAACTGGTCGTCGTGCACGCCGACTACGTGGTCACCCGGGTCGATCGGAACAAGCACCAGTTTGTCGTCATTCCGTCCGACACCCTGAACCGTGACGCGGAAGACATGCGGGGGCACTTCGACGTGGAATTGACGCCCAAGACGCAGGTGGTCGACCACGATGGTCACCCCATCAACTGGCAAAGCCTCCATCCCGGCATGACGGTGCACGTCGACGGAGGCCTCCGCATGGACGTCCGCATCACGGCCCAGAAGATCGTCGTCGAGGGCGACTAGTCGACCTGCGGGTGCAGGCGCTCATAGAGCAACCCTGCCGCCACTGCCACCGCCAGGAAGATCAGCGAGAAACGCTGGCCAGGCCAGTCTCCCGTCACGAAGATGCCCATCCAGATGATGAGCGATAAAATGGCGGGAATCGGGTACAGCATCATGCGATAGGGCTTCTCGACGTCCTTGCGCAGGCTCTGCAGCATCATGATGCCGGCGCACTGCCAGATGAACTGCGAGACGATCTGGACCAGCATGAGCCAGTTCACCACGTCTCCCAAGGATACGAAGCAGAACGGCACCGCGCTCAGGCCAGCCGCCAGCAGCGATACGTAAGGAAAGTTCAACGTTGGGTGCGTCCTGGAGAAGATGCGGAAGAACTGCCCGTTGCATGCGGCTGCGTACGGCACCCGCGACACCCCCAGCAGGTAGGCATAGAGCGAAGTCGCGGTGACAAACAAGATCAGGGTCACCATCAGCTTGCTGGCGTACCAGGCGGTTTGCGGATTTCGATACACGGCTGCGATGAAGGTCGCCCCGATCTGGGTCGAGTCGCGCACCTGCTGCCAGTCCAACGTGCCCAGCACCACCGTGCTGAACAAGATGTAGAGGCACACTACCGCAACAATGGACAGCATGATGGCGCGCGGCATGGTCTCATGCGGACGGTCGACCTCGTCCCCAATGAAACACACGGTCGAGTAGCCCATGTAGTTGTACATGGCGAGGAGCGACACGGCGGCAATGTGCTTGCCCAAATCGGGATTGAAGCTGTACGCCTCGGTTGGAAACGTGAAGGCCTGCGACCAGGAGAAGTGTGCCAGGCCCGCCACGATCACCCACGCCATGGTGAGCAACACGCCCCCCAGCATGATTTCCGACAGCCGCCCGGCGCTTTCGATATTGCGCCACAACAGGGCCGTCATGAAGAGACACAGCCCGGCCGCGATCAGGTTGTGCTGCAAGGGCGTCACGTGGACGCCATAGGCCTGGATGTAGTCGGCAAAACCGATGGCTCCGCTGGCGATATTGAGAGGGCCGACGAGCAGCATCTGGAAGATGAAGACGAAGCCCATCAGCCGTCCGACGCCCAGCGGCTTCCATGCTTCCCGCAGGTAGACGTAGGGCCCTCCGGTGCCCGGCAAGGCGCCGGCAAAGTGGGCGTAGACCAGGCCGTCACAGGCCGCCAGCACGGCGCCCACCAGCCACGCATAGATGATGTGGGGCCCGTGCATGGCCTGCACCATCAAGGGCAGCGTAATGAACGGCCCCACCCCGATCATGCTGATCATGTTGACCGAGGTGGCCGCGAGGAGCCCTACCCGGCCCTTATCCAACCGCCTCCCGGACCTCCCGCAGCAGCCGCAGGTGCTCGTCGACGCCGTGCAACCCCGCGCCCATGGTGTTGACCGATATGTGGGTCGCTCCTAGCGAACGCCACTCTTCGAACGACTTTCGCCACTGCTCCGGCCCACCGGCAGCGTTCAGCCGAGCCTCGATGCCAAAGCCACGCCACGACTTGCCAGCCGCTTCTCGCCACGCCCGCATGCGAGACAACGTAGGCGCCCACCCCCCCTCCAGGGGCTTCTGGGGAAAGAACCCATCGCCCAGCACCGCAGCCCGCCGCAGCGCGACCTCCGCCGATCCCCCGATCCAGACGGGAATAGGACGCTGTATCGGCAGCGGGTTGATGCCG
>DASYBA010000271.1:0-2826 GCA_036501005.1 Candidatus Xenobia bacterium
CTTCGAATATTACGTCCAGGTGGTGCACGGCCGCTACCACACGCCGGTGGCGGGGGCCCTGACGGCCGTCATGGTGCCCGGCTACCAGCCCTACCTGAACTCCGGACAGGCGCTGGCCATCCTGGCTGGCTTGCGGGGCGCGGCGGAATACGAGACGCTGCTGCACGTGCGAGGCCGCGGCCTGCAAGGCCTGGACGCCCAGAGCTTTGCCCACCTTTTCCTGGCGGCTCTGATCGTCGTATCGAATCTGGGGGGCAGACGTGCTCGAGTTTGATTATCATCCCGCTCGGGAGAAGCCCCTGGGCGTGGTTCTCGTGCTGGCCGTGCTGGCGCTCATTGCCTGGGCCTCCTGGCCGTCGCTGGGGCCTCTGGGATGCATCTTGTACCTGGCCTACATGGCGCCGTTTCTGTATCCGTCTCACTACCGTATCGATGCCGATGGGGTCACGCTGGTCCGGCTAGGGGTGCCCCACCGCTACCCGTGGTCTCTCTATCGGAAGTTGCAGGCCCACCGGGGCGGGGTGTTTCTCTCCCGCCCTTCCGGGAGAGGAGTCTACCTGGTGATGGACAAATCGCAGCAGGCACTGTTGGAGACCTATGTGGACCCCTGAAGACATGGACCGCACGGCAGCCGATCTCGCCAGGCGGGGTCTGGCACCGCTGGCCATCGCCGTTCTGGAGTCGGCCCGGCCGCTCAGTTTCGTGGCCAGCCAGTTCCTTGTCGGCCTGGACCCGGTCGTGCGCCTTTTCGCCGACGTGCCTGGCTATGCGCGCCTGGTCAGCCTGTTGGAAGACAGGGATCGCATGGAGGCCCTGGTGGTGGCGCTGGAGCGAGCCATCGAATGATGATCGAGTCCATCATAGCCACCGATTGCGGCAGCACGACCACCAAGGCCATCCTCATCGAGAAGCGGGGGGAAGAGTATCGACTGGTGGCTCGAGGGGAGGCGCCGACCACCGTGGAAGCGCCCGTCGAGGATGTGACGCAGGGCGTCTTGAACGCCATCGGCGAGCTGCAAGAGCTGGCCGGTCGCCCGCTCCTGGAAGGGGACCGCATCATCAAGCCGCGTCAGGCAGATCGCGGCGCCGACATCTACATCTCCACCTCGTCGGCCGGCGGCGGGCTGCAGATGATCGTGGCCGGCGTGGTGCGCGACATGACGGGCGAGTCGGCCCAACGGGCTGCCCTGGGCGCCGGCGCCATCGTCATGGAGGTGCTGGCGTCCAACGACAAGCGGCTGCCGCACCAGCGTATCGAACGAATTCGCAAGCTGCGTCCCGACATGTTTCTCCTCTCCGGCGGCGTCGACGGCGGCACGGTGCGGCACGTCGTCGAGCTGGCCGAGCTGGTGGCAGCCGCCGATCCCAAGCCCCGACTCGGTGCTGGCTACCACCTGCCCATCATTTATGCCGGCAACGTCCAGGCTCGCGAGGATATCGAACGCATCCTCGGTGAGAAGGCCGCCCTCATCATCTGCGACAACCTGCGGCCGACCATGGAGACCGAGAACCTCATGCCCGCCCGCCGGGAGATCCAGAAGCTCTTTCTCGAGCATGTGATGGCGCAGGCGCCGGGCTATCGAAAGCTGATGGCGTGGACCGACGTCGAGATCATGCCGACGCCGGCCGCCGTAGGGAACATCATGCAGCGCATCGCCGAGCGGGATAAAATCCAGGTCGTAGGCATCGACATCGGCGGGGCAACGACCGACGTCTTCTCGGTCTTTTCCGGCATTTTCAATCGCACGGTGAGCGCCAACTACGGCATGAGCTATAGCATCTCGAACGTCGTGGCCGATGCCGGCCTGGACAACATCAAGCGCTGGGTGCCCTTCGATATCGACGAGCGAGACTTGCGGAACCGGGTCAAGAACAAGATGATCCGACCGACGACCATTCCCCAGTTGCTGGAAGAACTGGTGATCGAACAGGCCATCTCGCGCGAAGCCCTGAGGCTCTCCTTCGACCAGCATCGCGCCCTGGCGACCGGGTTGAAGGGCGTGCAGCAGGAGCGCACCATCGGCGACGTGTTCGAACAGGAGGCGTCCGGGCAAACCCTGGTCGACCTCATGGGGCTCGACATGATCATCGGCAGCGGCGGCGTGCTCTCGCACGCACCCCGCCGCCAGCAGTCGGCCATGATGATGATCGACGCCTTTCTTCCCGAAGGCGTGACCCGTCTGACGGTCGACAGCATCTTCATGATGCCGCAACTGGGGGTGCTGGCGGAAGTCCATCCGGAAGCCGCCACCCAGGTGTTCGAAAAGGACTGTCTCATCTATCTGGGCACCTGCGTGGCCCCGGTGGGCCCGGCCAAGGAAGGGCGCCCGGTGTTCAAGCCCGGGAGCCTGATCCGATTCGCCGATGGGCGTGAAGTCTCCATCGCCGACGTCAGCCATGGAGACATGCGGGTGATCCCGTTGGGCGTGGGCGAGACGGCCCAAGCCGTCCTCAAACCCGAGCGGGGTCTGAACGTCGGGGCGGGGCGCAACGAGCCATTCGAAACGACCGTCTACGGGGGGGTCGTTGGGGTCGTCATCGACGCCCGCGGACGGCAGCCGTTCACGCTGCCGTCGGAAGGGCGCATGGGGCGCCTCAAGGCCTGGAACCAAGCCCTCGACATGTACCCGGAAGTCGACATCGTGTATCGGAAGTCTCGCTGATGTCGGGCGCCTATGCCCCCGGACTGCAGGTCGCCGAAGACACGACGCTCCTCAAGGAACGTCGCCTGCCGCTCCATGGCGAGGTGGTCGTGGCCGTGCATGATCGGGTCGACGCGCAGACGGTGGTGGCGCGCACCTTTCTGCCGGGTCTGGCCGAGCCCGT
>DASYBA010000272.1:0-25284 GCA_036501005.1 Candidatus Xenobia bacterium
CCTGAACGTCTACATGTACACCCAGGAACCGCAGCAGCAGGCCCCGCCCCAGCAGGTGGTGGAGGTCCAGCCGCCGCCCCCGACCACGGTGCAAAACCAGGACGGTTCGACGACCACCACGACGTACGGCACCGACGGGTCCAGCACCGCGGTCACGACGGGCACCGACGGGAGCAAGACCACGGTGCAGACCAACTCCAACTCGGACGGATCCACCACCCAGGTCACCACCAATCCGGACGGCACGCAAGTCACCACCACCACCACGGAGAACGCGGATGGCTCGACGAGCGCGGTGACACAGAATGCGGATGGGTCCACGACGACGTCAACCTATCAGCAGAATGGCGCCAGCCTGGTGACGACCGCTTATCCCGACGGCACCAGCCAGAGCCTGCAGACGACCCCCAATGCCGACGGGTCGACCACCCAGGTGCAGACCAATGCGGACGGTTCGAGCTCCACCTCGGTCTCCCGCACCAACGCAGATGGGACCACCGTCGTGACCACCAACAACTCGGACGGCTCGACCGCAACTACCAGTTATCGAACCGACAACACCAGCACCACCACGCAGACGTCTGCCGACGGATCGACGACGTCGGTCATCAACGTGGCGGCCGACGGCACCACGACGACCACGGTGACGGGCCCTGACGGAACGACGACCAGCGTCACCGATGCGGAGGGCAATCCCGTCCCGGCGCCGGCCGCCGCACCAGCCGATCCGGACACCGCCCCGGCCACCACCACCCCCCCGAGCCCCGACCCCAACGGGCAGTAATTGAGCCCGTCAGCAGGAGTCGCGGTGGCTCCGGCCCAACAGGCGGGCATGCAACACAACGCAGCTTTTCTGAAAATTGTCGACGATGCTCGCAAGCGCGTCGTCGAGACCACGGTCGACCAGGTGCGAGAACGCCAGAAGAAAGGCGAGACCTTTCACCTGGTGGACACCCGCGAAGACTCCGAGTGGGCGAAGGACCACATCCCCGGCGCCGTCCACATCGGCAAAGGCGTCATCGAGCGGGACATAGAGACCAAGATCCCTGACAAGGCCGCCACCATCATCCTCTACTGCGGCGGAGGCTTCCGCTCCGCCCTGGCCGCCGCCGCGCTCAAGCAGATGGGCTACACCCACGTCGAGTCCATGGACGGCGGCATGCGCGGCTGGAAAGCCGCCAACTACCCCACGGAAAAATAGCCGGGGCCCCAGCGAAGCGAGGGGGGGGAAGCCGTCGAGGTGGACGCCAGCCAGTAGCGCGAACCGGCTAGGGGCCCCAGCGAAGCGAGGGGATGCAAAACCGTCGAGGTGGACGCCAGCTAGTAGTGGGCGCAGCCCGATGCCGCAGAGCTTCCCTAGCCACGAGCCGGGGGGGCCCCCAGTGAAGCGCAGCGAAACGGCTGGGGGGCGGCAGCCCTTTTAGTTCGGTCTGGGGAAAGTGCTGGTCGCCATCTCCGTGTAGAAGAGGTGGAGGAACTCCCGCACCACGGCCTGCTTGCGGGTCGCAGTCGGCGTCACCTCGGGCAGGCTCACGTTGCGGCCCGTCAGCCACGCCTTCATGCGTTCACTGGCGTCCAGCTCGGTGGCCTGAATCAAGATGGCGGCCTTTTCCGTCCCCGAAATGTAGGGACGGGTAGCCCCCTCGGTCAGGTAGGCGTGCAACAACTGCACCATGCGGCCGGGTGCGTGGCGGGCGGCCTCCTGATACTGGGTGACAGGATCCTTCTCGTCGAGCCAGATGCGGCGGATGAAGCCAGCGCACCACACGGGGTCACGTTCGGCGATCCGATCGGCCTCCATCTGGATGAACCGCAGGCTGAGCGGCAGCTCATTGGGCGCCCCCAGGGCCGACACGGTCGCCAAAAATTCGCCCACCACGTGCTCATGCACGGAGGTGTTGGGGTAATGGAGCAGGTGCGCCAACTCCCGGGTCAGCTCGGAGGCCTGCGCCCTCGGCAGGGTGGTCAGGAGCGAGCGGGCGATGCCCTCGGAGGTCTCTTCCGGCAACAGCAGGACCATCATGGCCAGCTTCTGCATGTTGGTGAGTGAGGGCTCCTGTTTGAACCCCTTGCGCAGCACGTTCTTGATGAACTCGATGAGATCGTCTTCGTCTCGCCAGTCCCACGCGTAGAGCGATGCCAGCCGGTTCCAGATGCGCTCCAGCTTGTTCTCCGGCACGTGACGGAGGCGGACCAGCCCCGACGCCAGACGCATCATCTCGTCGTGCGACAAGGACGCCATGACTCGATCGGTCAGCGCCTTGGTAAAATTGCCTGACAACACCATGGCCGCGGCCATCTCGGGCTCGACCTCAGCCTCGTCGTCGACCGGGGGAGGAACCTGCGGGGCCTCTTCGGCGCCGCGGCCCGTCGTGGACGCCGGATCGGAGGGATATTCGTTGTTGGGCTCCATACCGTCTGGTTCCTCCGTGTTGCTGTCGCTCTCGGCCGGCGGTCGAATCTCCATGGGTCTTCGCCCCATCAGCCAGCGGGTGTCGGCTCCAGCCTCCTGGGACCCCGAGACTTCCTGGCCCCACCACCGGGTGAGTCGCCCGGTGAGAACCCGCAGCCGGTCGGCTGCAGTCAAGCGTAAGGATAGCGTCAAGAGGTTATTTACCCTGGTTGCAGGAGTCTCCTCTAATGATAGCACAACGAGGTGGGGGTATTGAAGCTCTGTGAGACGTTTTAATGCGCGCCTCAAGGGGGCCCGACACAACAGGACCGGCCGCAGGCTATGGCGGCGCACTTGCTGGAGGCCCGAACCGATCAGCTCGAGCAGCCGCAGGCGGAGGCTGTTGCCCAGCACCACTTCTGGCTCGACACTGCCGCTGGGCCGCACCAGGAGGGCTTCCAGGGCGTCCTGCAGCGAGCCGTCGAGGGTGAAGACAGACACCTGGTCCTGGCGGGCCAGGGGCCCCCACAAGTCAGCCCCCATGGTCTGGCGGACCCGCTCAGTGAGGCGGTAGACGTCGGCATCCGGGCGAGCGTGTCGGGCCAGGGCCGAGAAGATGCTGGGCAGTGCCACGATGGAAACCTGCTCTCGAACCAGGCGGCGCAGCACCTCGTGCACCTGCTCCTCAGACAAGAGAGGCCCGACCACCGCATGATACGCGGCGGCGTGCTGTTTTTCGAACTCCTTCAGCAGCCGGCGCAACTCCGACTCCGCCAGCAAGGCGTGCGCGTGGGTGCGCAGGGCCTCGTGCAAGGCGACGGCCAACACCCGGGCTGGCTCCACGACCACGCAGCCGGCTTTCTCGGCGGCCGCCCGGGCCGCCGTTTCGATCCACAGTCCCGCAGTACCCACCATGGGCTCTGCCCAGGCGCCGGACAGGGTTCCCAGCACGTCTTCGGGGCCCAGGGCCAGCAGTCGATTCATGCGCAGCTCACCGCTGGCGACGATGGTCTCACGGAAAGAGATGGACCAGGTGGCGGCCTCGTGGGCCGGGCCGCAGTGAAACTTGATGTGGGGGCACTGGAAACCGAGCTCTTTCTTGAACTGGGCGGGCATGGCCTCGGCCAGGCGCAGCAGGTTGTTCTGGTAGGCCCGGTCGATCAGGGGACGAAGCTCCGGGCCGAGCTCAACCGTGATGGCGTCGTTCATGGCAGTCGCTGCAGGCGCAGTGCTCCCTCTATCGCATCGGCCGGGGCACCGTCGACCACCTCGACCTGGGCGGCCTGGCGGACCAGTTCGGTACAGGAGCCGTTGGGAGCGGTCCAGCGCAGACGGTTGACCCCGTCGGGCCGCCACGAGAGCCCGGGGTGACGGGTGGCAAAGCCCGTCTTGAGGGCCTCCCAGGCGGTGCTGGCGGCCTGTTCGTCTTCCCACCGACTGGCCCATCGCAGCATGCGCTGGTGCCCCTGGGTCAACACCTCGTAGCGGTCGGCCCGCCAGTGTTCTGCGTGGTCGGCGGGCGGGTGCTCAGGCACGAACCGCTCGCACCAGACGCCAAAAAGGTAGGCGCCCAGGGTCCCGTGGGTCACCGCGCTCCAGCCCGCCAGCGGCTCGAACTGGAGAGGCGGACTGGGCGGAAGGGTGAGCCCGCCCTCCAGCACCTCCTCGGTCGAGGCCGGCAGGTGGGCGTACTTCTGGTTGACCGCCTCCCAGCCCCCTCGCTGCCGCAAGCTGGAAATCATGGCAAAGCCTTGCACATACGGGAACATCATGGCCCGCTTGAAGTACAGTGGGGCCTTTTCGAAGTTGGGGAACTGGCCACCCTGACCCACGGCATTCTCCTCCATCATCGAGCTGAGCCCGCCCATGCCGGCGAGCAAGGACGTATCGATGCCCATCTTCTTGAACGGTTGTTCGATCATGACCGCGGTGGCATCCCCTTCAAACAGACTGGAGACGGCCAGCTTCTGGTCTTCCGTGCCCTGATCCACCGACGACTCGATACGGAGGAGGTTGAAGTGCTGGTCCTGGAGGGCGTGCGTCAGCTCGTGCGAGACCGTGATGTCTTCCATGCTGATGCCCAACCCGGCCGCTTCCGCCTGGGCGTCGGCCGGCAGGCCGCCCCCCGCCACGATGAAGAAGCGGCCGGTGCGCGGATCGTAGTAGCCGCCCACCTGCTCGCCATACAGCCCCTGCATGGCGTCGCGAACGTTGAAGTCGTCGGCCACAAAGCCAAAGGCCTTCAAAAACGCGGCGTATTCGACGAAGTTGGTCTCGCGATCGATCTCCCCCTTGAGATTCTGGATGACCTCCTCGCGGGAGATCTCCTGGCACGGCACCGGATGCAAGAACGACAGGCCGCGGATGGCTGCCACCTGCGCCTCGAGCGCGGTCAGTTGCGCGGGACCGACCGCGGCCAGGCCGGGCATGACAACCGACAGGACCAGAACCGGAGCCAGCCATCTGCGCATCACGTTATTTATTGGACTTTTCCACGCCCGGGTCAATAGGCCGGTTATTCCTGATCCACAGACAGGCAGATGGTGTGGGCCTCGCCTTCCCGCACCGAGACCTCCTGGAGATCCAGCTTGTTGTGCTGCACCGACAGCGTACTCTGGAAGGTGGTCACGACCGTATTGCCGCTCGGCAGGCGCAGATGGGCTACGCCGACCACCACGGGCTGATCGCGATCCGGGCTCATTTCGATCAGTTCCGCGTAGGACACCGTGCAGCCGTGCCGGGTATGGGTTTCTTCAAAGCGAGGCTTTTGCAGCAGGTTGGGCAGGGTCGTCATGACATGGTGAAAGTTCTGCACCGAAGCCTGGTAGCGGGCCTGGTCCTCGTTACGCACCAGCACGCCCACCTCGCCGTCATGGCCGCGGAAGGCCACCACGCCTTGGGGATAGCTGACCTGTTTCCAGCCGGGCGAGGGCAGTTGGAGACCAAACCCGTAGTCGTGGTTGCGATAGTGCCAGCCGCTCGCCCCGAGAGCCGACAGGGTACCGAGGGCCAGCATCAGCATCAGTCGTTTCATGTGATCAAACCTCCCATAACCCATGGATGCTGGGCGGGGGCTTCCTGGATCTCCGCGGCCCGCACCACATTCTGAACCAGGAGCGAGGTCGTGACCAGGCCGACCCCGCCGGGCACCGGTGAGATCCACGAAGCCACCGGTTCCACCTGGGCAAAATCGACGTCACCCCGCAACACGCCGTCCTGGTAGTTGGTGCCCACGTCGATCACGACCGCGCCGGCTCGCACGTGCCGAGGTCCGATGAAGTGAGGCTGGCCCATGGCCACCACCAGGATGTCGGCCTGTCGGGTCACCGCCGCCAGGTCTGGGGTGAAGCTGTGGCAGACCGTCACGGTGGCGTTGCGGGTGAGCAGGAGCGACGCCAGGGGCCGACCCACGACCCGGCTCCGTCCGACGACCACGACGTGGCGTCCCTGCACGTCGATCTCGTAGTGATCGAGAAGGCGAAGCACCGCGGCCGGGGTGGCCGGAACGAACAGCGGACTGCCCTGCGCCAGGCGAGCCACCGACTCCACACTCATGCCTTCAACGTCCTTGGTGACGGGAATGCCACGGAACATGTCCAGGGTGCTGAGCCCTTTGGGCAAGGGCAACTCCACCAGCAGGCCGTGAACGGAAGGATCCTGGGCAAAACGGGCGATCTCCTGGGTCAGCGGCGCCTCTCCGATGGTGGCGGGAAAGTGGTGCACGGCGCACTTGAGCCCGAGGCGTTCGCACAGCCTGGTCTTGCTCTGGGCGTAGGAGGCCGAGGCGGGATCGTCGCCGGCCATGACGATGACCAGGTTGGGCCGGGGACGTCCAGTGGCAGCCCGCTCGCCCAGCGCATCCTGCAGTGACGCTCGGATCCGTTCCGCGACGGGCCGCCCATCGAGAAGCTTTGCCACGCTGGCCGATTTCGCCCCAGGGCCGCTGCAACCCTACACCGTGCAAAGCCAGCCAAGGACCTGAAGGAAGTGCCCATGGCCTGTTGAAAACGCCCGCTGGGTTGAATCTTATTCAAAGCTAAAAGGAGCATGAACCAACATGGCAGCAGGCAAGACCTCCCCGCCCCCGGCCAAGAAGGAAGCCCCCAAGGCGGCTCCCGCCAAGAAGGCGGCCCCCGCCAAGAAGAAGGCTGGCTCGGGCACCAAGAAGAAGGAAATGTAACCCGCCCGAACCCCGGTTCACTACAAAGTATCGGCTTCAGTTATCTTGACTGAAGCCGATTTTGCCCTCTGGAGCCCATGACCTACGACGCCTTCTTGTTGCTGTCTTTCGGTGGTCCGGAGTCTTCCGCCGACGTCATGCCCTTCCTCCGCAACGTGGTGCGGGGCCGCAACGTGCCCGTCGCCCGCCTGGAAGAGGTCGCCCACCACTACGAACACTGCGGGGGGAAAAGCCCGATCAACGATCAGAATCGGGCCCTCATCACGGCGCTGGAAGCCGAGTTCCGCTCTCGGCGTATCGAATTGCCTATCTATTGGGGCAACCGCAACTGGCATCCGTTGCTGGTCGACACGGTTCGCCGCTTGCACACCGATGGGCGAAAGAACGTCCTGGCCCTGGCGACGTCGGCCTACAGCTCCTATTCCGGGTGCCGGCAGTATCTGGACGATATCGAACGAGCCCGATCCGACGTCGCAGACGCGCCTCGTCTCACCAAGATTCCCCCGTTCTGGAACCATCCTCGATATCTGGCCGCCACCATCGATAGAGTCCGCGACGCCCTCGCCGGACAGCGCGCCCGGGTCCTCTTCACGGCCCACAGCATTCCCCTGGCCATGGCCCGGGCCTGCGACTACGAGTCTCAGTTGCGAGCCGTGGCCGGCCAGGTCGCCGCCGCCCTGGATCTTGCCGCCTGGGATGTGGTTTATCAAAGCCGCAGTGGGCCCCCGACGCAACCTTGGCTCGAACCCGACATTCTGGACCACCTGAAATCCATCGACAGACCCGATCGCATCGTGATGGCGCCTATCGGCTTCGTCTCTGATCACGTCGAGGTGCTGTACGATCTCGACGTGGAGGCCATGGCGCTCTGTCAGACGCTTGGCATTGAGGCGGTACGAGCCCAGACTGTCGGCATGCACACCGAGTTCGTGCGCATGGTGGCCGATCTCGTCGCCACGCCCTTTGCCGAGTGTCCCGCCGGGCACTGCCCCCGGGGGTAGCAGGGGAACCTGGCCGATGACCTCCGGGTTGCAGGGTTACAGGAGTGGGTACCGGGAGAGCGAAGACCCCGGATCCGCGGCTCACGCCGCGAGCCTCGACGAGGAGCCTGACATGCGAGTTGAAGTCTTGTTGGACCTGCTGAATCGAACCGTCAACGACGCTGATTTCCGGCATCAGGCCGACCGCGATCCCCGGGCAGCCCTCGACCATGTGGGCGTTCAGTTGACCCCGGAAGAGTACGAGGCCTTCCTCGACTTTCATGCCAAGACAGTGCGTCAAAGCGCCGCCATGCTGGTCTAGTCTCCCATAGTGGCGCTACGCATGACGGGCGATACCTAAAATAGTCAGGGCCACTTCCAGGTCACCAGGCAGGCACGGCGAAAATGATGGCCGTGACCATCGAGGCCAGGCGGCTGCGGCTGAAGGGTGAAGTCAGCATCTTCGAGGCCCCGGCTCTCAAGCATGCGGTGACACAGACGCTCATGCAAGAGCGCGGCCTGGTGCTGGACCTGTCGGAGGTGACGTTCGTGGATAGCGGGGGCGCCGCCGTGATCGCGCACGCGGTGCGGATGGCGAGAGAACTGGGCATCCCCCAGTCTGACGTGCGCCTGGAAGGCGCTTCTCGACCCATCCAGAGGCTGCTGTTCATCACCGGGCTGTCGCAGTTTTTTCCGGCCACCATGCCGGACGGCCCGGACCAAATTCAGTAGTCTTCGGCTGCGAAGACCTGGTCCCACACCGACAACTGCGAGAGGAGCACTCGCCGGCCGGCGGCGGCATCCCAGGCGCGGAGGGCCATGAGGGCGGCCGAGAAGGCCAGCAGACTGAGCCCAAGACCGAAGCGGAGCGCACCGGCCTGGGCCGAGAGGAGCAGTTGGGCGGGCACCACCACCGCGATCATGCCGAGCAGCATGGCCAGCGCCCCCCAGCGGCGAGACGACAAACGCCACGTCTCCAGTTCACCCTGCAACCCGCTGCGGGCATCATGGAGCGAACGGCCGCAAAAGCGCTCCATGCTGCGCACGAAGTCAAACAGCCGGGTTGCCCCCTGAGGGGTCGTCAAAGTGCGTACTCTCTGAGCATACTGATAGAGATGGCGGCGATGGATCGCGCTCATGATGGTCTATGTTAGCGCAAACTTGTTGGCCCGGCCATAACCGAAATGTTAACGGTGGTGCGGCCTCGCACTTGGGGAAGCCCGGGCCGAGGCGGCCGGGCCCGGGGAAGAGAGGTGGCGCACGGCCCACCATCCCCCGCCGACCACCAGCACAAAAGCCCCCACGCCGATGAGCGGCCCCAGCCAGGTCGTGGTGCGACGCATCGGCACGACCGGGGCCTGGGGCAGGATGGGGGCGGACGCCGGCGGGCTCGGGGGCTGCGGCAACTGACCCGAGCGAAGCCGGGGCGGAGGCGGCGAAAGCTGGTTCGAAGGGGGGCGAGGCAAGCCGCGGGACGGCGGACGAGACGGGGGTCGGAATTGCGGTGTGGGACGGGGCAGACAGTCGGGGCACACCAGTTCTCCCGCGGAGGTGGGCTGGCCGCAGCGGGTGCAAGCCATCTAACTAGCGTAGCCGGAGCACGACAGGACGGGCAGCCGGGGGTACTTCACCAGGTCGGGATGCCCGCAGAGCCAGAACACCGATGCCCGGTCGTTCTCGATGCGCCGGGCCCAGGTGCAGGTTTCGCACAGGCCCGCAGGGGGAGTTGCCACATGGCCTTGATTCGTCTGCCCGTGGTGCTGCTTCCTGGTAAAACAAAAACGGGCACTCGGAGAGAGCACCCGTGACACGAAACAGCGGAGCAAGGAGGACAGAGGCAGACCAACCACCGACACCCGTCGGACCAAAGGGGATGTGCACGGCTCAAATCGCACACATCATCGCGCCACATCAGTGCGGTGCCAGGCACCGACTGAAACTTTCGCCGCCACCAGCGGCTAGATTGAATGTAGCGCCTCCAGGCCTCGGCTTTCAAGGGGGCTCGAAAAGTTTTTTTTGGAGCCCGCCCGGGAGTTCCCAAAGGGTTCTCAGTGAGTGGCGGCGGGGGAGCCGACATTGAGATCGTGGCCGACGTCCATCGCCAGGCCGCGTTCGGCGGTCAGAACGACGACTTGTCGCTCGGCCGAGATCTCCATCAGCAGCTCGGAAAGCTCCATCTTGTCGACTGTCGAGAGGCCCGCGAACGGTTCATCCAGCACGATGGGCCACGGATGCTGGGCGCCCAGTTCCAGGCAGACCGCCAGCTTCCACCACAGGTCGCCGGGTCGAGGGGACATGGCCGTTTCCACGTCGCTGTTGGGTACGACCCGAACCTGATCCTCGTCGAACTGCAGCCGCGCCCGCCCCATGGTCACCCGAGTCACCAACTCCGACGCCCGGTACTGGCACCGTTCGAAGAACTCGTGCAGGGCCTGCTGGGCGGCATCGGGGGGCAGGCTCAACAGGGCCTGTTCCACGGCCTCCAGTCGGCCCGACAGTTCTTGCACGGATGGCAGTCTAGACAACTCGTGGTGCAGGCGATACGCCTCGGTCCGAGCCGTCGAGTACTGCCGATACTCCTCCAGTAACTGCGCCACGTCGTCCGTCCGGCTCCAATCTCCCAGGCGAGATTCGGCCTCGGTCGCCTGCTTGGCAGCGGCCTCCAGGGCTTCCCGGGCCTGGACGTCGGTGGCATCCAAGGTTGCCAGGGCCATCTCCAGGTCCGCCACCCGGGTCGTGGCGGCCGCATAGGCGGCGAGGGCAGCCTCGGCCTCGACGGGGTCCTCCCCGGCGTGGCCCCCCAGCTCGGTGCGCAGGGCCTGCATCTGGGTTTCGAGCTCCGGGAGTCCGGTGACGCCCTCCACCTCAGTCTCCACCTCGCGCAGGGTGCGCAGCCAACGACCATAGCCCTGATATCGAGTCAGGCTCGCACAGGCCGAGCCGCCCAGGATCGGCAGGCCGGCGGACGACAGCGTTTCGGCCCCTTCCAGCTCGACATCGGCTGCCATCATCCAGCGGGCAGACATCGCCTCCGCGCGGGCCCGGGCCTCGCGGGCGGCGAGGAAGTCCTGGCGGGCTTCCTCGAGATCCTCCCCCGGCGCCACGCCGAGATCGGCTTCGAGGCTGGCCAGGCGGCTGGCGAGAACGGCGGGGCCCGGCGCCAACAAGCGCTCCTGCTCCTCGGCCAGGGCCGCAAACTGATGGCGCCACGTCGTGTACTCGGACCAACGTGCCAGCAGGGCGAGGTCGCGCTCGGCACTGACGGGTACGGCCAGGGCCCGGCACCGTTCCACCATGTCAGCCTGCAGCGCCGCGAGGGTCTCCTGGGGCGACTCCGGCATGCTGGCCAGCCGAGCCTCCAAGGCAGTCACCTCGGCAGCCGCCTGGCTTGCCGCCCGCCAGCGCACCACCAGGGGCTCGACCTCGGCCACGCCCGTGCCCCACGGAGCCACGGCCGACTCCAGCTCGGCCAGACGATCGAGGTGGCGTTGCGTGGATCCCTCGATCTCCGTCTTCAATTCCCCAACTTCCACCCCGAGGGCCCGGTAGGTGTGGTACCGTTTGAGCGCCTCGCCCGAGGCCAGCTCGGCTTCATCGTCGACGTGCAGCCGTCGCAGCGTCTCGTGCAACGCCTCCGACTGCCGATCCAGCGACGCTCCACGGTCACCCGGATGGGCTTGCAGCCTCTCGTTGGCGTCGGCCAGCTCGCGGTGGAGATCCTGAAGTTGCTGCCAGCGGCTCGCGGTCTCGGCCGGATCGGCGGTCGCCGCTGCGCCCAGTTCGCCTTCCAGTTGGGCCCGCTGCTGCGCCAGTTGCTCGTTCAGCTTGCTGACCTTGGAACCGGGCGAAGATTGATCCATGGAGGCGCGCAACTCGGCGACCTCCCGATGGAGCGCTTGATACCGAAGCACGCGGCGCACGCCATCGTCCCCGGCCAGATCCTCCGGCAGGTCGTGCAAGGCCTCGCCCGCATAGACCAGCAAGGCGGCTCGGGTCGCTTCCAGCTCCGGGACCGGGCGCAGTTGTTCCAGCCTGGCGACCAGGCCGGTCTTCTCCTCCCGCAGCTTGGTCTGGCGCTCCGACGCCTCCACCAGGTTCACATCCGGTGGCAGCTCAGGGGGCATGCCTAGACTGGCCTCAGCTTGCTGCAGCAACTTGCGGGCTGGGTCGAGCGCCGCCGTTCGCTCCGTCAGGACGCGGAAGACGTCTTCGGGACCCTCGAGCCCCAAATCTCGTGGGGGAGCCAGATCTTCGAACTCTTCCAGCGCGTTCTCGGCGGCATCGACCCGCGCCCGTGCCGAGGCCAGCTTCTCCCGGGCCTCCCGGTCTCGGGCAAAGAGCTTGGGCACCTCGTCCGGCGAGGTCAGCTTGAAGCCGGCCAGCAGTCGGGTCCGCTCCTTGTGGGCCGCCGCCAGCTTGTCCTTGCCTTCTTCGGTGCCGGCGCCGAACAAGGCCTGGAGACCGCTCTTCTTCTCTGCCTCGCTGGCCAGCGCCACCGTAACCTCCTGATGGCTCAACCAGGCGTTCAGGTCGGGGTCATCCAGCGGGAGGCCGGCGCGGTGGAACTCATCATCGAGGGCCGCCAGGTGGGTGCGAGCCCGCTCCAGTTCGGCCTCTACCTCGGTTTTCTGACGCGACCGCACCAAGTACGAAAGCACAGCATCCCGGGTCTCCTCGGTCAAGGCCGACTTCTCCAGGTCGGCCACCATCTGGCGCTGCTCCTCCACCAGTTTGTGCCAGAGAGGCACGCCGTCAGGCAGGTTGGGGAGGCCCTCCATGGAGGCTTCGAGACGGGCCAGGGCCGACTCGAGACGGAGCCGATCGGCGATCTCGTTGTCCAGGTGCACCAACAGACGCAAGAGAACCGCGTCGCGTTGGCCGCGCTCCGCCAGCATGTCCAGGGTCTCGGAGGGCAGACCGGAAAAGAGTGGCAGTTCCTCATCCAGTTGGGCCTGCTTCTCGGCCAGTTGGTGCCGCGTCGCCTCCCGCCGGCTATCCAGCGATTGCTGCAGGCGCACCAGCTTGTCGTACTCCTTGAGCTTCTTGGAGAAATCTGCCGGCAGGTTCCGAACGTCGCCGTAGTCCTGCTCGATGCACCGCTGGATCCGATCCCGATCGGCCTTGAGCCGCTCGCCCTCCTCGCGGGAGGCCTCGGCGGCCTGGCGTTCGACCTGGAGCTGGGCCAACTGTTGGCCCACGGCTTCGAGCCGCGCCGGGTAGTCGTCTCCGACATCCTTGAAGCGGTCGTACTGTGCGGCCAGCATGGTCTCGATGTCGGCCAACCGCCGCTTCTGCGCTTCAACGCTGGCGACCGACTCGGAGACCTGGCGGCGGCCGACCACCAAGGCCTCGACTCGCTCCGCCAGGTCGGCCGGCGCCTCGTGCAGACCCTCGAAGGCGGCCAAGGCTTGTCGAGCCGCGGTCAGTTCCTGGTGGAGGGCATGGTGCTGGGCGGCCTCGGCCTGCAGGGCCTGCAGACGCTCCGCGTCGGCCTGCTGCTGCCGGCGAAGCTGGCCCAGACGATCGGGAAAGTCGTTCGGCCAGTGCACGGCCTCCTGATGGCGAGCTCCTTCGAAGCCGATGGTGTGGAGGCGAAGCTGGACCTGTTCTTGGGCTGCCTCCACCCGCAGGACTTCGCGCCGGGCCTCGGCCAGCTCGTCCAGGCGGCGAGGAAAGTCGTCTCCGGCCGTATCAAAGCGAGCCGCCGACAAGCTGTCGATGGCTTCCTGCCAGGCCCGCTCCACGCCCACATCGGGAATGCCATCGGGGCAGTCGGCCGGCAGACTGGCCACCCGGAGGTCCAGATCAGCCGGCAGCTCGTCGAGCGGCATCTGGCAGGCCGCCATGCTGTCTCGAATGCTTGATTTTCGCGCCTCGAGCTCGGCCAGACGGTGGTGGCGCGCCGCGATCTCGGCTTCCAGTCGGGCATGTTCCTTCAGCCGGTCCGGCAACTCCGGCCCCGCCTGCCGATAGGCTCCCCACTTCTCCTCGAACGAAGCACGGGTCTGCTCCAGCTCTTCTCTCGCACGCTGCATCTCGGCCCGGTGGGCCGCCTGGGCCGCCGTCAGCCGATGCATCTCCTGCCGGGCCTGAACCAGGGTGCCAAGCCACTGGGGAAAGCCTTCGGGAACCGACTTGAAGCGGTTGATCTGAGACTCGTTGCGGATCTTCAGCTCTCGCATCTGCCGCTGCAAGGTCTCCACCTGGGTTTTCTTGTCGGTCAGATCTCGCCGCGCTTCCTCCAGATCCCGGTGCTGCGCCGCCTCGGCCGTGTCTTCGCCCCCCGGCGCCACCAGGGCCGCGACCGCCGCGGGCAAGCTCCAGCCGAAGTCGTCAGCCGACAACAGACACGACGCGGCCAGACCAGCCAGCCCGGTGCGCCGCTCGAGAAACTCCAGGAGGCCGTTCCAGGCCCCGCTTTCGAACAACGTGTCGCCGTCTTCACCGATCAACTGGACGTGGGGTCTGGCCCAGTCGACTCGGACCTCGAGCTGCTCGCCGGTGGGCGTGGACACGGATAACCGGGTGGACTGGCCCGTGGCCGTCCCGGACGGGCCACAGAAGGCGTCGATGAGGGCGCCCACCAGGGTGGTCTTGCCGGAGCCGGTATCGCCGACGATCAAGCTGAAGGCGGGCGCGAAGGCAACCACACGACTGGGCCCCAGCATGCCGAATCCCTCCAACTCGCACTGGACGAGCCGCAACTGAAACAAGGCCGCTCCTTGGGCTTCAGATTGGCTGGATGCCGACCGCAGCGCGGTCCTAGCCCGATGCCCCAGGGTTTATACCACGGTGGCTAGAGGTCCTCTACCCGATGGACCTCAGTGCTAGTTGCGGCTGGGCTCGCTGCACCAGGCTCTCTGCCAATGGCGGTCGTCGCCGCCCACGGCGGTGCGTTGGGCATACTGCTCCTTCCAACGCTGCTCGGCCTGCATCTGTTGATCGGACATGGAACACCTCTCTGAAGTGTCTATCTTTCTCCGATCACGCGGTTGATTATGATCGCCTCAGCCGTTCCCTGCAAGTCGGGGATATGAACATCCCGGCACCGAACATGCTCTGCCAGGAGGTTTTCATGCCCATTCCCAACATCGGCGACCCCATGCCCCCCCTCGAGGTGGTAGACAACACCGGTGCCCCCGTAACCCTGCAGGCGCTCAGTGGCAGCTCCGGTCTCGTCCTGCTCTTCTACCGCGGCGCCTGGTGACCGTTCTGTCTCCGCCAGTTGGCGGACTTTGAAGCCCATCTTGACCAGTTCAGCAGGCTGGGCTGGAACCTCGCCGCGCTGTCCACCGATGCGCCGGCGGCGGCCACCACGCTCAAGCAGGAACGGCAGCTCCACTTTACCCTGCTGTGCGACCCCGAACGCCGGGCGGTGCAAGCCTGGAACCTCTTCAACTCGGCCGAACACGGCGGCATCGCCAAGCCCGCCCTGTTCGCCATCACGCCGGACGGCATCATCAAGTTCCGCGGCCTGGGCGGCGTCATGCAACGGGCGTCCGCCGAGGGCACCCTGCAGGGGTTGGCCGAGGGAGGCGACGTCAAGACCAGCCCGGTGGTGCCACGGCTGGGCGACCTGGCCAAAGCCTTCAGCAACCAGTGGAAAGGTTGAAGGATATCCACTGGCCATCCTGAAGCCGCGCGCGAAAGGGGGGCGGCAGGCTGGCCAACGGTTTCTTCGATCCTGCGTCGCCCCAGGCCCAGGCCATCTACGACCTGTTCCTGGGCACGTGCGTCCTTCTGGCCGTCATCTTCCTCATCGTGACGGTCGGCACGACCTGGATGGTCGCCCGTTTTCGCGCCACCGGCCCTGATGACCCGGAGCCCCCGCAGATCCACGGCCACCGCGGCTTGGAGCTGACCTGGACGCTGATTCCGCTGGCCATCGTCACAGTCCTCACCGTCCTCACGGCCGGCACCATCCTGAGGACCCACCCGGAACCCACCCAGGCGCCTGACGTGGAGATCATCGGGCACCAGTGGTGGTGGGAGGTGCGCTACTCCCCTAGCGGCCTCATCACGGCCAACGAGGTGCACGTTCCGGTCGGCCGCAAAACCCTCATCAAACTGGCGACCGCGGACGTCATCCACGACTTCTGGGTGCCCGCCCTGGGGCCGAAAGAGGACACGACGCCGGGTGAGAACAGCTACCTCTGGATCGAGCCTTCTCGCGCCGGTGTCTACCAGGGGGCCTGCGCTGAGTTTTGTGGCAACCAGCACGCCTGGATGCTGACCCGCGTCATCGCCGACGACCCCGCCACCTTCCAGGCGTGGATCAAGGCCGAGACCTCCGCGCCCCCGCTGCCGCCCGAGGCTAGCAAAGGGCAGCAGCTCTTTGCCACCCTGGCCTGCGTCAATTGCCATCGAGGCCCGGGCATGGCCACCGGTCCGACTGCGGGTCCCGATCTGACCTGGGTGGGCGCCCGCCAGACCCTGGGCGCCGGCGTGCTGCAGAACAGCCCGGGCGCGCTCGCGAGGTGGCTGCAAGACCCCCAATCCATCAAGCCACAGTGCCAGATGCCCGATTTCCACCTGACGCCTGGGCAGGTCGCCGAGCTGACCGCCTACCTGTGGAGAACGCACTCGTGAGCGACGAGCACGTCGAAGGCGACGCCCTGCTAAGCTGGGTGGCGTCGGTCGATCACAAGCAGGTCGGCCTCATGTACCTCGGCGTATCGATTTTCTTCCTCATCGTGGGCGGCATCGAAGCCCTGCTCATCCGCCTCCAACTCGCGGTGCCGAACAATACCCTGCTGTCGCCGGAGACCTTCAACGAGGTCTTCACCATGCACGGCACGACCATGATCTTCCTGGTCGTCATGCCCATCTTGATCGGCTTCGGCAACTACCTGGTGCCGCTCATGATCGGCGCTCGTGAAGTCGCCTTTCCCCGCATCAACGCCTTCGGGTTCTGGATGCTCTTGTTCGGCGGCCTGCTGCTTTACTACAGCTTCCTGGCCGGCGGAGCCCCGGCCGCCGGATGGTTCAGCTACGCTCCCTTGAGCGAGCAACCCTATTCCACCACCCCGGGCATGGACTACTGGGCCCTCGGGCTCCTCCTGACCGGCGTCGGCACGGTCACCGCCGGCCTCAACTTCATCGTCACCATCTTCAAGCTGCGGGCACCGGGGCTGAGCATGAGCCGCCTGCCCCTCTTCGTCTGGATGATGCTGGTGACGTCTTTTCTCATCCTTTTTGCCATGCCGGCGCTCAACGCCGCGCTCATCATGCTCATCGTCGACCGCTGGTTCGCGGGCCACTTCTTCTCCACGTCACCCGTCCTGTGGCAGCACTACTTCTGGTCCTTCGGCCACCCGGAAGTCTACATCATGGCCTTGCCGGGGTTCGGCATGATCTCGGAGGTCATCCCCGTCTTCGCGCGCAAGCCCATTTTCGGCTACGGGGTGGTCGCCATGTCATCGGTGGCCATTGCCTTCTTGAGCTATGGCGTGTGGGTACACCATATGTTCGCCGTCGGCCTGGGCACGGTGCCTCTGGTGGCCTTCGGCGCAACCTCCATGCTCATCGCCGTGCCCACCGGCATCAAGATCTTCAATTGGATGGCGACCATGTGGGGCGGCCGTATCCGGGTCAACACCGCCATGCTGTTCGCGGTCGCTTTCCTCATCCAGTTCACCATCGGCGGTCTGAGCGGCATCATCTTTGCCATGGTGCCCCTCGACTGGCAGCTCACCGACACCTACTTCGTCGTGGCCCACTTCCACTATGTGCTGTTCGGCGGCACCTTGTTTGCCATCATGGCCGCGACCTACTATTGGTTTCCGAAGATGTCCGGGCGCCTGCTCAACGAACGCCTGGGACGATGGAACTTCTGGCTCCTGGTGCTGGGCTTCAACCTGACGTTCTTCGTGCAACATTTCCTGGGGCTTCTCGGCATGCCCCGCCGGGTCTATACCTACGGAGAGGGACACCCGTATTGGACCGGGCTGAACCTCGTCTCTACCCATGGGGCCTTTCTCATGGCCTTCGCCTTCGCGGTGATGTTGTGGAATATCGGATGGTCGCTACGGCATGGGGAGCTCGCGGGGAACAATCCGTGGCGGGCCTGGACGCTGGAGTGGGCGACCTCCTCCCCGCCCCCTGAGCACAACTTCGAGAAGGTGCCTCCGGTGCGCAGTCGGCGCCCGCTGTGGGACCTCGCCCATCCAGACCAGGGCGACTTCATGCACGCCGAGGCGGCCGGACGCGAAGACGGGCCACGAACGGGCTTCCTGGATCTCGCCCAGCCGCAGATGTTTTCGATATTCTTCATTCTGTCCGAGCTGACCATGTTCGTCTTCTTGATCGTGGCCTACGCCTTGCTGCACAATGCCGGGGAGGGCGGGCCCCGAGCCACCACCAGCCTGGATGTGGCCAAGGCCGGTGTGTTTACCGTCCTCCTCCTGGCCAGCAGTGTGACGTTGTGGATGGGCGAGCGGGCCCTGCATCGGGGGGATCGGTCGGCGCTGGGCCGTTGGCTCGGGGCCTCCGTCGTGCTGGGCGCGATTTTCCTGGCCGGCCAGGGTTCCGAGTACATGCATCTCTTCGCCGACCACGTCACCATCGGCGCCAACATCTTCGGCACGTCGTTCTTCACGTTGACGGGGGTGCATGGCATCCACGTCTTGCTGGGCCTGGTGTCGCTGTCGGTGTTGCTGGTGCTGACCTGGCTGGGCCCGACCCACCAGCCCACCCGCAACGCGGTGACCGCGGTCTCCTACTACTGGCACTTCGTCGACGTCGTCTGGATCGGCATCTTTTCCCTCATTTACCTGGGAGCGAACCTATGACCGAAAAACCGATAGACGAGACCTGGAGTGCTGCCTTGCCGGAAAAAATCCCCCGCCGCACCTATACGCCGGCGGTGGTGGCGGCTGGCCTGGTCCTGATATTCTGGGGGTTCATCACGTCCCCCATCCTGACGGGCGCCGGTATCGGTTTGCTGGGCATCGGGATGGCAGGCTGGATCGAGGAGCTGCAATGTGAGCGAAGAAAATAATATCCAATCGCGGCGGGATTTCCTCAGCCGCATGTGCTTTGGCATGGGAGGCCTGGCCGTCGTGACCTTCGGCATACCCATGGGCATCTTCGTCATGGCCCCGCTCATCGAAAAAACTCCGGAGGTCTGGCGAGAGGTCGGCAAGGTCGACGACTTCAAGATCGGCGAGACCGTCCAACGGACGTTCGAAGACGCCTCTCCCCTGCCCTGGTCGGGCGTATCGGCGAAGACGGCCTGCTGGCTTCGCCGCAGGAGCGAGACAGAGTTTACCGCTTTTTCGGTCAACTGCACCCACCTGGGCTGTCCGGTCCGGTGGCTGCCCTCGGCCGGTCTCTTCATGTGTCCGTGCCACGGCGGCGTCTACTACGACGACGGCCAGGTGGCGGCCGGCCCCCCGCCCCGCCCCCTACCGCAGTATCGAGTCCGTATCGATCGCGACGCGGTGCAGGTGCTGGCCAGCGCCGTGCCCATCAGCACGGATTGAGACGCATGCTGAAACGACTGTGGGAATGGTTTGACGATCGCACCGGGGTGGGCGGGCTCTTCCTGCCCATGCTGAAGCACAAGGTGCCGCCGGATTCGAAATGGGCCTATGTCTTCGGAAGCGCCACGCTGTTTGCGTTCACGCTGCAGGTGGTGACCGGCATCTGCCTGGCGCTGGCCTACGTGCCGTCGGCCGGCAGCGCCTACGACAGCCTCAAGTACATCACCGACGTGGCGCCGCTCGGCAACGTCCTGCGAGCCCTGCACTACTTTGGGGCTTCGGCCATGGTGCTCCTGGTGGGCATTCACACCATCCGGGTGTTCATCTTCGGGGCCTACAAGTATCCCCGTGAGGTGAGCTGGCTGAGCGGCGTCGCGCTGCTCTTCCTCACCGTCGGCATGGGCTTTACCGGTCAACTCCTGCGCTGGGATCAGAACGGGGTATGGTCGGTCATCGTGGGGGCAGAGCAGGCGGGCCGGGTGCCGATCATCGGACCCTGGGTGGCCCGCTTCGTGCTGGCCGGCGACACGGTGGGCGGCGCCACCTTGAGCCGCTTCTTCGCGTTCCACGTCTTCTTCATTCCGGCCATCATTTTTCTGATGGTCGGCCTGCACGTCTGGCTGGTCTTGTACAACGGCATCTCCGAGCCACCGCAAGCCGGCCGGCCGGTCAACCCCAAGACCTACAAAGCATGGTATCACGCCTTGATGGCAGAGAAGGGCGTGCCCTTCTGGCCGGATGCGGCCTGG
This sequence comes from Candidatus Xenobia bacterium, assembly GCA_036501005.1. GTDB lineage: Bacteria > Vulcanimicrobiota > Xenobia > RGZZ01 > DASYBA01 > DASYBA01. Next base: position 19,785 of record DASYBA010000272.1, read on the forward strand.
CGAGACGTGCTTTTCGGTGTCTGCATGCTGGGCGTCGTCTTGGTTCTGGCCTGCCACTACGGCCCGCCCGAGCTTACCAAACCCCCGGATCCGACCCTGCTCGATACGAACCCCCGGCCCGACTGGTACCTCCTCTGGTACTTCGCGGTCCTGGCCCTGCTGCCGCCGGCGCTGGAAAAGTACGTCATGGTGTTCGGACCGCTGCTCTTTGCCGTCCTCATGTTCCTTGTGCCGTTCCTGCACCGGAACGGCGAACGCAGTTGGCTGCGCCGGCCGTGGGCCATGGGCGCGGTGTTGCTGGTGGTGCTCACCATTGCTACCCTGTGGACGCTGGGCCTGCGCTCGCCGTGGTCACCCGATTTTACGGCCGAGCCCCTGCCGGGGCAGGTGGTCGGAACCCTCCAAGGCCCCGTATCGGACGGCGCTCGGTTGTTTCATGACAAGGGGTGCGAATACTGCCACGCGGTCGGCGGCTACGGCGGCCATCGGGGCCCTGACCTGACCTGGGTGGGAGACCGCCTGAGCCAGGACCAGTTGACCCTTCGCATCATGAATGGCGGACACAACATGCCGTCTTTCGCATCCACCGTCAACCACCAGGAGCTTGCGGCCCTGGTCGCTTTTCTGCAGTCCCGCAAAGAGCAGAGGTGAAACGGACAGCAACCAGAAAGAGCCTGAATGGCGTGGTTTGAAGGCTTCAAGAAAGTGCTGGGCCTGGGGCCGAAGCAGCGACTGGTGGAAATGCGCAAGACCATTCGAGTGCCTTGCGACCTGCCGGTCCAACTGGACATCAAGGGCGGCCCCATCCGAGGCAAGATGTTGAACGTCAGCACCAAGGGCATGCGGCTCGAGGTGGAGACGTACCTGCGGCCCAAGGAGGCCATCGAAGTCCAGGTGCACGGCAAGCTGAGAGCCAAGGATATCCGATTGACGGCCGTCGTGGTGTGGTGCAAGAAGCGACCGGGAGCCACCCGCATCTACGACTCCGGCCTCCACATCGTCGGCCATAGCAAGCACAGTCCGGGTGAGGTGTTGCGTATCCTGGCGCCGGATGAGGCGGCCGCCAAGGTCGACAATCGACAGAAGCGTCGCTCGCAGCGCCTGCCCTGCAGCATTCCTGTCGCCTTCAAGCTGCAGGACGGCAGCAGCGGCGCCGGCGTGGCCAAGGATCTCAGCCGGCGGGGCATTCTCTTTGTGACTCGCAACCCGATGGCCACCGGCACCGAGCTGGACCTCAGTATCGAATTGGACCGGGACACGACGGTGGCGGCGCGGGGGAGCGTCAAGCGGTGCACCTCCTTGGCCGACGGCACGTGGGAAACCGCGTGTTTCATGGGCTCCATGACCATCCAAGACCGGGAACGCATGGAAAAAGCCCTGTCGAGGCTACGTCCGGCTTAGCTTGGCCACGGGAGAGGGCACGGCGGAGGCCACCCAGACCTCCAGAGGTCCAGGATTGCCGCCCCGCTCCTCTTCGAACATATTGCGCACCACGACGGCAAAGTGCTGCGCGGCCGCCTGGCCGTCGCGTCCGACCGTGGCCTCGGTCGCCACCAGAGGAATGCGAAGCTCCTTCTGCCCCGCCAGGTCCACTGCGAACCGCTTGACCTGTCCGCCGCCCACGATGCGGGTCAGCGCATCGGGCAGGCACACCCAGGCCAGGTCGCCGGCCTGGTAGCCGTCGCCCAAGGTGATGTGCAGTTCGAGGGCGTCGCCCACCACGACTCGGCGGGTGGCCCGTCCATCCTTCTCCAGTGCGACCGTAACGGAAGCCCCCGCCTGATAACGAGCCCAGTCCTCTTCCACCAGGCGGAGCACCTCGACCGCCACCACGCCCTCCACCGCCGCGATCGAACCGATATCTCCCGCATGGGTGCAGGCCTCGGCGGTCGTCAAGGTCTGGCCGTCGACCTGCACCTTGCCGGGCCCCACGATGCCGAGACGTTGGAGCTCCACGGTGAGCGCCATGGCGGCCACCGAGTCTACGGTGGAGTGCAGTCCGCCGTCCGGTCCCAGGTCTTGGTAGACCAGGTTGGCCAGTTCCAAGGCTTTGGGTCGATCGGCCCCGGCCCGAAGCAGCACGGCCGCAGCGTATCCGGTTTCCACCCGGCGCTCGACGGCCTTCGCCTCCGGCGCCCCCGCCAGGTAGCGTCGCACAAAGTCCAAGGCGCCGTCCGTCTTTTGATTGAACCGGATGGCCATGTAGGCCGATTCGCAGGAGTCTGGGCGCTCCACGGGCCACGTCAATCGATACGCTCGGGTCGCGTCGTCGGCCATCCGTAGGGCCTCCTCCACGGCAGCTCGCAAGGGGCGGGACAGCGTCTGGATGTCCTGGAGCAGCGCCAGATAGCGGAGATGCAGGGCGGCCTTGGGGCCGTAGGTCATGTGCGGTTCGTCGGGGTACTCGGGGTAGAACTTGAAGCCGCGGCCCGGCAAGAACATGCGGGACTCCCGCTCGATGCCGGCCAGGATGGCGGCCTCCGCCTGGGCCCTGTCACTCACAGACGCTTGCAGGTACTCAACCGCCGATGCGACGACCTTGGCAGCCGTCTGCTCGCAGCAGTGGTGGGCATAATTGGTCGTGGCCATGACCAGGCGTCGGGCCGGAGCGTCGATGCCGGGCAAGATGGTGAGGCCCTGGACGTCGGGCGTTCGCAAGAGCGACTGACCAGGCTCGAGGAGCGTCATGGTGCGGGCCAGGCGACGCAGCTTGCCGGGCGGATCGACCTGGGCCTGCATGGTGCGTTTGTGCCCCCCAGCTTCTACCGTGGCGGCGTAGAGGCCAGGCTCGACCAGGAACTGGACCTCGAGGGGCGTCTTGTCCGATTCTGCCGATGCGACCGTCTGGCCATCGCGAGTCACGGTGATCTTGAGCGGGGGTGCGAGACTGCCCGCCATGGCCCGGCCCAGCGCGACGTCGCCGTGGGCGACGAACGGGGGGACAAGCAGGGAGACATACGGATCCAGCGCGGCAGTAAACCTTCCTTCGGCCGCGGTCCAATCGCCCTCGTGGATCACGGTGGCCTCGACCAGGTAATCACCGAACCCCGGACCCAGCGTCAACTCCACTCGGGCCTGGCCGGCGACAGCCGTCACGAGACCCGCGAAGAGGACTTCGGGCTCCTCTTCGACGACGGCCGGCGGCGGAGCGGGGGGCGTGGGCGGCCGGGGGGCGGCCTCGGCCACCATGTCCATGAACACCGCGGGGGCCGCGGCCATGACAGGAGCGGGAGGCGGCATGCCGCCGCGGGCCCCACCCATGGAAGCCGCCAAGGCGGCCGCGGCACGAAACCCCGGTCTCCCGCCCCCGAAGCCCGGGGGCTGAGGGACCGCGCCGTCGGCCAGGGTGACGGTGGGTTTGCCCGTCCCCAGGTTCTGACCGGCGCCTTCAACCCACCCTTTGATGGCCGCCGCCAGTCGGTTCTGCGGCGTGTCGGTGGAGAGCAGGCGGGCATCCTTGGCGACCACGTACACGCTGGCTCCGTCCGGCGCGTTGACCGTGACCGGGACCGTGTCGCCCGGCGCCGCCTGGCGGGGGGTGCCGACCTCCGCCGTCAATTTTGAAGGCGCCAAGGTGGCGGCCCAGCCCTCCCAGGGCGCCCCGTCGATCCACGCACCGATGGCGAGCAAGGCGGCCGGGGCGGGGACGTCCACCTCCCACACGTCGCCGGCCGCGACCGGACCTCGACGATATTCCCTGCGTCCGCCCTGGCACAACGTCTTGAAGTCGTCCCGCGCCGCCAGCGAGCCCAGGTCTCCGTCCCCGGCGAGCCACGCCAGGTCGTCAAAGCCCTCCGCCACCGCTCTCCGCAGCCAGATCATGGCCTCCGAGGGGTTGTCTTCGCGGGCCAGGCAGCACGCGATGTAGTAGGCCCAGAAGGGGTGCGCCCTCTTCTGCCAGGGGCGCCCCTCGAAGAAGGCGGCTCGGGCCTCCGCAAACCGTCCCCCCTTGAAGAGGTCCTGGCCCCGCTGATAGAGAGGGTCGGAATCGCCCGGATGAGGCAGGGTGGACTTCGGGGCCCGGTCGACGTTCGGATCGATGATGACCACGACCGAGGTCTGGATCTCCAGCATGGCGGTCAGCCGGACCCGTGTCGTGTCGACTCGCTCCAGCCGGAAGGGACTGTTGCTGGTGCCGCCTTCAAGCAGGTAGAGACCGCGCACGGCGACCGCTCCCTCGGCCGGCAGAAGCGAGCCGGACACTTCGACGCCCAGGCGAGAGAAGACCGTCAGGCTTCGCTCCGCCGCCCGACTCCCGACGATGGGCACCGTCGCGGTACGGGCCGCATCCGATATCAATTGAAGGTTGATGCTGTGAGGTCCGGCGCCCGTCAACGGCAGGCGGGTGCGCAGCAGGCCCTCGGAGCACGACACGGTGACCTGGTGGAGGCGGCGGCCAGCCTCCATGAGATCGACCCGGACGTCGCCGTCGACGGGCCGCCCGAAGCTCGTCAGACGCAGCGTCACGGCCAGCTCGTTGCCGTCCAGGCGTCGCTCGAGCATGGCCCCGACCAGCGGAGCCAATCGATACTCGGCCACGGTGAAGGCCGCACCCGGCGTCTCGGTGGCCTGTTGCTCCAAGCGAGCCTCGTAGTCGCCGCACGGCAGTCCGTCGACGCGGACCACGGAGGCGCCCTGCGCGTTGAGTTGGATGGGAACCTTTCGCACCACGCGGCCCTGCAAGGAGATTTGCAGTTCCCCATCCGCCAGCGGCTTGCTGGGATCGAGGGCGAGGACGTGGATGACGTCGTGTCCTTCCCGGTACAGGGCTTTGTCGGTCGTGACCGAGGCGAGTTTGAGCGGCGAGACGGCGGTGGCATCGATGCTGGCACCGGGCAGGGCGGTCAACTCACGGTGCAAGAGAGAGATGATCTCCGGACGCCCGGGCTCGGGCCGCAGTCGGTCTACCCAGGCCAGTGGCGGCTTCGAGAACGCCTCGGCGGCCAGAAACACGAACGCCTTGCCCACCGGGATGTGCGCCCCCAGCTCCTGGGCGGCAGCGTAGTCTGTGAAGCGAATACGGTCCTCTGGCATGCTCTCCCACCTCCGACCGCCCGGGTTCTGCGGAGCCCCCTTGCCATTCCTTTGACGCTGCAGCCGCCTCGTATTCGAAATCCAGGCGCCGAAGACCGCGCCAGGCTTGATTGTGCTAGGACGGTTGTCGGGTTGACAACCCCCCGGAATCCTCTATCATCGGGTTGAATGGCGCGCAATGCTGGGACTGGCGCCAGGACTTTTGCCCTGGGATGTGCTATTTGACCTTGTTGATTTCTCTGCGCCCGGCCAGTGGCTGTTCAATTCGCTTCCGAAGCCAGGTCGGATGCCTGGGAGGGTAGCGTGTCGAACGCCATCGAGATTGAAGGCATCACCAAGGTCTACCGCCGGGGCACCCAGCGCATCATGGCCCTCAAGGGGTTGGACCTGCAGGTGCCCGCCGGTTCCATCTTTGGCTTTATCGGCCCCAACGGGGCCGGCAAGTCGACCACCATCAAGATCCTCT
>DASYBA010000273.1:0-1626 GCA_036501005.1 Candidatus Xenobia bacterium
ACAGTGGGCGCCCCATCCGCAAGGCGAGGTACGCCGCCGTGACGAGGCCCTCGTCCGCGAGGTAACCGGTTGCTTCCAGGGCCTTCGCCAAATCGGCCGGCGAGGAGGGTCCCGGGGCCGGCTCGGCGGGGCTCTGCGGGGGCTCGATGACGCTCACTCGCTCAGCATGGCGAAAGGTCCGATCGACTGCCAGTCGCCGCGCGCGTCCCCATCAGTGTTTAAAATATGCTGAAAAAGTGCGTGACGAGTATCACAACTTCCAAATGAAAAACAACCGTGATGTACCCGTTATGACCTGGGGAAACTCTCAGGTGAAGTTGGGAGTCGCAACTTCTTTTCCCCTTATCGTGACCTGGGTCGCAAATGGCCGCCTTGACGGATACCCCCTGGCTATCCGTAGCTTCAGGAGGCGGATCGGCAACCGTTGATCCGCAAATGACATCTGGCCGCCGCGTCTAACCCTGCCTAGCGGACCAGTGCCATCGAGAGGAATGAACACCAGGCAGGGGCGGAGGAACCCAATACACGGTGGAGAACTCCACCAGCGGGATTATTCGGTTGGAAACCGTCGGGCACCCCACATCGGCACCACCGATGACGTGCTCGAACCCGGCAGCTAACTCTGTATGCGCGGTGTGGAGACAGTCATGACCCGATCTCGAGGCAACTCTCGCGTGCGTGTTTCCGGCACCCGAAACCTGGCTCGTGTCGTCGTCGCCGGCCTCGTCCTCGCCGGTAGCCCGCTTGCTCTGGCCGGTACCGCTAACGCAACCGGTAAAGCACCCACAGCATCTGATGACGTGTGGGACAAAATCGCCCAATGCGAAAGCGGCGGTAAATGGAACACCAGCACCGGAAATGGATTCTCCGGTGGCTTGCAGTTCACCCCTAGCACCTGGCACGCCTACGGAGGCACGGGCAGCGCGCACGGAGCCAGCCGAGGGCAGCAGATTGCCGTCGCGGAGCGTGTGCTCGCCTCGCAGGGCTGGGGCGCCTGGCCGTCCTGCTCCAGGAAGGTTGGAGCCAAGGGCAAGAGCAGCAGCACTGCTCGTACCGTCTCCAAGACCCTTTCCAGCCACTCCAGCGCTACTCGTAGCACCACGAGGAAGCTGAAGAAGCTCACAGGGCACCACAACAGCAGCAGCAGCAGCAGCAGCAGCCACAGCAGCAGCCACAGCGGCGGCAGCCACAGCGGCGGCAGCGCGTTGAAGGAGCTGACCGGCGACAACTGATCAGTGTCCGGTCCACTGAGGTGGGGGGCTGGGTGGTCGAGCATGACCGCCGAGCCCCCCGCCTCAGGGGCTAATCGACCGGCTCATCTCGCAGGCTGGTCGACCCACCCCCGGGAGCCGATTGAACGGCTCAGGGGCAGTTGACCCACTCGTCCGTGCCGTCGGCGAACACCTGGTGCTTCCAGATCGGCAACTGACGTTTCACCTCATCGACCAACTCGGCGCAGACGGCGAACGCTCGCTGGCGATGGTCAGCGGCCACGGCACACGCCAGCGCCACATCTCCGATCGTGAGCGACCCGACGCGGTGGCTGACCGCGATGGCCCGCACCCCGTCGGCCCGCGCAGCGATCTCATCGGCGACCCGACGTAGCACCTCGTTCGCCGTCGGATG
>DASYBA010000274.1:0-3160 GCA_036501005.1 Candidatus Xenobia bacterium
GGAGAGAAAGCCCTGCGGCGTCTGAGCGGGCCCCAGCGGGGGCGGTGGGGAGAGAAAGCCCTGCGGCGTCTGAGCGGCCGATCCGATAGGGACTCAGGCCGAGCGGCCTCTACGCAAAAGTACGCTTCATCCGGAAGACCCTTAAAGTTCGGCATCCAGGGTGACCGTGATTGGTTCGAGCCCGTAGGGGCGTTGCATTTGGATCCGGGCAGGGTTCTCGACTTGATGCCCCTGATGCACCTGCTGGCCAGCGGTCGCCGCTTCCTGCCCCTGGGCGATGGGCGGTTCCTCGAGCTGAGCGACACCTTGCGAAAGCGGCTTAACTCGCTGCGACATGTCGCCGAGCCTCACCGCGGGCGACTACGCCTGTGCGGGTTGTCGGCCGGGATCGTGCAAGGCCTGATCGACGATGTCCTATCCGCGCAAGTCAGCGAAGGCTGGCAGCGCCAGGTCGAGCGGCTCCAGCAGATGGCAGCCTTCGATGCGGGTGTTCCGTCTACACTCCAGGCACACTTGCGCACCTATCAAGAAGAGGGCTACAAATGGTTGTGCCGTCTGACACACTGGGGGCTGGGTGCGTGCCTGGCTGACGACATGGGCCTGGGCAAGACGATACAAAGCCTGGCTCTGCTTTTGCAACGGGCCCCTGGCGGCCCGGCGCTGGTGGTGGCCCCCGCCTCCGTCTGCTTCAACTGGCAGCAGGAGACGGTTCGCTATGCTCCGTCGCTGCGACTGGCCCTGTACGCGACTGAGGAGCGGGATGCCCTGCTGTCGTCGGCCGGTGCGTACGACGTCGTGGTGGTGACCTACACGTTGCTACAGATCAATTCGTCCGCCTTTGAGAAGGTGGATTGGCATACCGTCATCCTGGACGAGGGACAGGCCATCAAGAATGCCACGAGCAAGAGGTTCGAGGCCGCCTGCGCGCTCCACGCGGCGGCGCGGGTAGTCCTGACGGGAACCCCGGTGGAGAACCACCTGGGGGAACTGTGGGCCCTCGTCCACTTCCTCAACCCCGGTCTGCTCGGGACGCTGGAAAGCTTCAACGCCCGTTTCGCCAATCCGATAGAGCAGGGCCGGGACGTCTCGGCTCGGACGACCTTGCGGCAGCTCATCGCTCCGTTCGTCCTGCGGCGCCGCAAGGCTGACGTGCTCGAGGATTTGCCATCCTGCACCGAAACCGTCTTGAACGTGCCACTTTCAAACGACGAAGCGTCCGGCTACGAAGCATTGAGGCGTGTGGCCATGGAGCGCCTTGGGACTGAGGAAAACCAGGTGCGCATCCTGGCGGAAATCATGCGCCTGCGTCGCTATTGCTGTCATCCGGCGCTGGTGACCGGCGATTATTCGATACCTTCAAGCAAGCTGGAGGCCTTTGAGGAGGTCCTGGACGAACTGCGCGACAACGGCCACAAGGCATTGGTGTTCAGCCAGTTTGTCGACCACCTGACCATCGTGCGGCGGCGGCTGGAGGACATGGGCATTCCGTATCAGTACCTGGACGGCGGCACCCCCCTCAAAGAACGCCAGAAGGCCGTCGAGTCGTTCCAGGCGGGAGCCGGAGAGGTCTTTTTGATCAGCCTCAAGGCAGGGGGAGTGGGTCTCAACCTGACCGCTGCGGACTATGTCATCCATCTCGATCCGTGGTGGAATCCGGCGGTAGAGGATCAGGCAACCATGCGCGCCCATCGCATCGGTCAGCAGCGGCCGGTCACGGTGTATCGACTCATCACACAGGGCACCATCGAGGAGAAGATCGTAGCGCTGCACCGGGACAAACGGGAACTGGCCGATCAAGTGCTGGAGGGCACGGATGCGGGCGGCCGACTGTCGGCTGAGGAGTTGCTGCGCCTGCTCCGCTGATCTGGCCGAACCCGCATGAAAATTGGCGCGCAGGTCATCCATCCCGGTGGCGGCCGTTCTTCCGGGTCTCACCACCGGTGCTTCAAATCAAACAAATTCACTCAATTCAGCGGCTAGGCTATCGTTCCAGAATCCTACCGGCATAGCACGGCTGTCGCCCCCTCCTGGCCGGTTTCCGAACTTTGCGGCAATCGGGGGCATTCTGGTGGCCATTGGAACGCTGAAAAGACCTTTGGAACATCGTTCTTCTTGGTCAGGCAAAAAGCGAAGACCGAGTCCTGGAGCCGGTTTGCGGTAGACACACTCGTTTGGAGGACTTTATATCGGCTCGATCAAGCCGCATGACCATTGGCTTTGCCGTCCAGGCAGCTGCGAAGTGGACATTCTGGTGGACATTGCAACCTCTAATCTGCATCCCGAGGTTGCTCTCGCCGCCCAAGGAATGCTGGCAGGTCACGGGCGGAATGGACGATCGCAATGACGACGACTCTGTCGTCTTCCACACGGTAGATCATCCGAAAGCTATCGATGCGGAGCTCTCGGAGCTTGACCCCCGCGTACTCTAGAACTGGACGACCACGGTTCGCGAAATCCTTTAGAGACCGAGCTGCCGCCAGCATTCTAGAGCTGAGACTCCTGGCGTAGCTGGGTGAATCCTTGACCAGGTAGTCGACCGCAGCCCTCAAATCATCCCGGGCCGGGAGTGACCAGGCTACTCGCCAAACCATTCAGAGGCCATCTTCTCCAGGTCCTCCTGCGAGATCACCTCGCCTCGCTCAGCCGCAGCCAAACCGCTATGAATCTTCTGATGGACATACAATCTATATTGAATATCTTCCAGAGTACAATCGTCCGGCAGGGCCTTGACGAGCTCGATTATCTCCTCCTTGGCCGTCATGAGCTCCTCCTGTGATCCTTGATCGAACAAAATCGGGTTGGCTTCACACTGGCTCTGTCTTTACCCGGTTAGCTGCCACGTAGGGGCCTACCTCCGATTAGATTTACAGGTATGACAGGGACGTTCCTACTGGCGTGTCCGTAAAGATAACCCGGGCTCTGTACCCCGGGGGTGGAACACCTGTTCCATTGTCGGGTAGGGTATGATGAAGGGGTGATCAGCCGGCGCTGTTCAAGGGCTCTTCGGCACAGGGATTGTCCCGATCGCTTGGGGCGAGAGCCACGCTCAGCCAAAGTTGCTGTAAGGCCGGCTGCCTGGGCGGCGGACGGCGGATATCCGTGAATAAGCACGTTGCCCTCTTGATCTGCGTGGTGGCGATGCTCGCACTGGTCGTGACTC
>DASYBA010000275.1:0-3409 GCA_036501005.1 Candidatus Xenobia bacterium
TCGGAGAAACACGAAGGCGTCGCTGTTGTCGATCTGACCCGATACGCCGGCCGACCGCTTCACGGCCGCACTGACCTTGGCCTCGCCACTCAGCCAGTCGAGAACCCCCCGAGCCTCCGCGTAGTCCTGCTGAAACTGCGCCTCATGGTAGGCCCGGATGCAGGCGGCGAGCCTCCCGGCGTGCTGGCCCACCGAGGCCAGGTTCTGTTCCACCTTGCGGGCCACCACGGCGGCGAAGTCAGCGTCGTCCTCTCGCTTGCCGTCGACTTCAATGGCCTGCTGCTCCAAGCCGTACAACCATCGATCCAGGAGGTTCTGCAACGCACCCCCGCGCCGCCCGGGCAAGGTCAGCCCCTGACACAGCCGCCGATAGATCTCGCTGGGTCGATAGAGGGGGGTGTCGGCCACCGACACCACGACCTTGCTGACCACGAAGCCCTCGGCCACGGCCTCGCAGGAAGCCAGCCCGGTCAGGAAGGTCTTGCCCGACCCATACGGCCCTCGAATGAACTTGTAGGCGCCCCGCCCCTTGCGAACGAAGGCCCGCTGCTCTCGCAACGCCTCCTGGGCATCTTCCAGACCGACCGCAACCTGCTCCAGCCCTTCAGACGGTACCGTGCCGGCGCGCAAGGCATTGATGATGGCCAAAGACAGATCGGACGTCACAAGCGCTCATCTCGAAAAGCAAACACCCGGCCGTCCTCCCCAGCCGCCTCCTCCTCCAGTCCATTCCAGCCGGCCTTGGCGAGACGCTCCATGAGGAGCCCCATCACGCCCCCAATGCGGCGAGTATTGCACAACCGGGACAACTCACCCTCGCTGAGACGCTGGTAGCGGGCCAGGTGTTCGAGGGCCTTGCGATCGATTTCTGTCGGATCGAAGGGCAGCTCGAAGGCAATGCTCTGGCCCCCGGGCCGGAAGATGCGAAAGCGACGGACGTCGACGGTGAATCGTTGTTCCACGGCGCCCAGGTTCATGACCACGGTCTCGCCATCGGCATCGTAGGCCAGCACGGGAAACCCCTCGGTATTGACCCGGGTGCCCATGGATCGCACCATCAACCGCACGTCGGCTGGGTCTACGCGAAGCGTAGCCGCCACCGCGTCGACGTGCGCCCGACCCTCTTGTTCGATCAGCAAGACGATCAGGTCGTACAACCGATCGGCCCGCTCTCCCTCGTGAACCGCCTCCAACAGCCGAACCCCCCAGGCGGGCAGCTCCGACGTCGGGTCCGGCAACGGCTCCACCACCAGCTCCGGGGCTTCGGCCACCGGGCGGGAGGCGGGGGGGAACCAGCGCTCCAACTCGTGCAAGCTCATGCGGTGCCGCACGATGTCGCACGCCTGGATGAGCGCCACGACCCCCACCAGCCTTTGCCCCGGCAGGTCCAACCGATGCACCCGCACGGGCGGGGGCGAGGTCAGGGCGAGCCGGTGGATGTCCACCGGGGCTCTCACGACGAACTCCGTGCCACAGCTTCCTGGTGCACCTCTCGACTGACCCCCGCGGTGCGGGCCTGCACGGCCACCAGCTCGGAGAGCCTGGGGTACTTGCGGAGGTCGATCTTGAACACGACGGCCATCTTGCCGTACAACTCCTTGTAAACCTCGTAGGCCTCGATGACGCCTTTCTGGGCAGACTTGCGCAACAGCTCCCGGTCGATCTCCACGGTGAGAGGCAGTTCCGACTGGACCGCTTCGGCCACGTTGAAGAAGTGCGCCCGATGCACCCACATCAGGTTGCCGGCCACCTGGTAGCCGTAATGGGTCGGCTGCAACTGGCCGGCCTCCACCAGGTGCATGAGCAGGCGCTCCAGTTGCGACTCGACCGATTCGCCGGGGCGGATGTCGCTGTCGCTCATCGAGTCCGGTTTCTCGTCCGCCGCTCGCACGGGCTCCGGATCGTATTCGGGGCTGACCTCCGCGGGCTGCTCGTCGGACGAATCCAGCCGAGCTTCTTCTATCTCCACCGTGTCTTCGCCGGGCGTCTCCGGCCAGGGCAGCGGCAGCGGAGGCAGGACCATGGGAATCTCCTCCTCAACCGCGCGAGCGGCCTTGGGCGGCACCACGGTGACGATGCTCTCCTCGGGCAGGTCGATCAGCACCGCCTCCACCCGGGTGAACACTTCCATGCAGCTCCACTGGCCGGCCGTATCGTACAGCTCGGAGACCAGGTCGAGGTCTTGCGGGAAGAGGGTGTGGGTGCAGAACTTGGGCCAGTCGCCGATAGAGCCGGGCGCCACTTCTAGCAGCGGCTTCTGCAACGCGGGACGGAGGGATCGCAGGTCGGTCTCGGCCACCATCCACACCGAAACGTCGGTGCTGACCGCCGCCACCAAGGGTTCGAACAGTACCTTGCCCAGAAACCCCGTAACGAACTGCGACCCGTACAGGGTCTGCTGGATCTGGTTGACACAGACCGTGTCGGTGTAGCGGAATTCGACCGGATGCCCTCGGCGGTCGACGACCAGGGCGGCCGCCCGCACCTTCAGGTCGGTGCCGATCGTCTGCTTTTGCCAGGACAGAAACCCCAGGAATTGCACCCGGGTCTGCGAATCGTTTTCAATCATGCGGGCGTTCCTCCCGTCCGGCCCTTCGGGGCCGATGACGAAGGAATATTATTCAACCCCGCAGCACCTCCTTCAGCCTGTCAGGCCATTTTCCAGGCGAGCTTTGGCAGGCTTTACTTGACGGCTCCGGCGGTTATGCCCTTGATGAAATGGCCCTGCAGCGCGAGGAAAAGGAGGACGACCGGAGCAGTGGCGAGCACGCACCCCGCCGCCACCAGGCGGAACTGGTCTGCGAACGTGCCCGACAGCCAGGTGAGCCCGACCGCCACCGGGTAGTTGGCTTCACTTTTGAGAATCACCAGTGGCCACAGCAGGTTGTTCCACTGCCCCACAAATCCGAATACCGCCAGCGTGGCCAGCGCCGGGCGCGACAGCGGCAGGAGCACGTGCCACCAGACGTGCAGGGGGTTGGCCCCATCGATGCGGGCGGCGTCCTCCAGCTCCATGGGAATCACCAGGTAGGCCTGGCGCATGAGAAAAATGCCGAAAACGCTCACCAGGCCGGGGACGATCACGGCGGCCAGCGTGTCGTACAGTCCCATGTATCGAATGGTGATGAAGTTGACGATCATGTTGGCCTGGGTCGGCAGCATCATGCTGGCCAGCATCAAAGCGAAGGTGACATTGCGCCCGCGGAACTCCATGCGGGCCAGCGGGTAAGCCGCCAAGGACGCGATGACCAGTTCGCCGACGACACTGCACACGCAGATGATGACCGTATTCCACAGCATGCGGGGAAGACTCCCGGCATTCCCGCTCAACACATCCCGATAGGCAGACAAGGTGGCGGGATGGGGGAGGAGATCCCACACGGTCTTCATCCGATAGAGATTGCCGGCC
>DASYBA010000276.1:0-6802 GCA_036501005.1 Candidatus Xenobia bacterium
AGGGGGCTGGGGAGATGGGGGGGAGGGCGGAAGGTTTTGTAGTCCGCCTGCTGAGGGCTTTATGATCATCGAGGGCATGCTAGCCCGACGTTGCCAGGGTGGATGTTACCGAGTGTTGCAAGCGCCTTGCCGGTTTGTGAACATCCCGGCAAGGATGGTGGGCGAACGGCCCGAAGTCCCGATGGCAAATAGACAAAGGAGACTCTGATGCGATACCGATGGATGGTACTGGTGGTCCTGGGGCTGGGGCTCTGCTGGACGGCCCGAGCCTGGACCGAGCCTGCGACCGTGCAGGACCAGATGGTGGGCGTCCTCGATTCGCAGCCGGAGAAGATCTTCCAACTGGCCGACGAGCTGCAGAACCACCCGTACGGCCAGCACGCGATGGCCATCGTATCGGTTCTGACCCGCTACGGAGTGGCATCGAAAAAGGTCACGCTCACCCTCGGATCCATGATTCAGCCCTTCTCAGCCACCCGTCACAAGGACGCCGACCTGCGGCTTTTCGGGGCCTACTGGACGGGCTTGCTCCTGTATGCAGTCGAGCACGAAGGCCACGCGGGAGACACCGATGGCAGCAACTTGTTTGCCGTGAACTACTCGCTCAAGACCTACCGGAACATGCTGAAAGCCCGGCCCACCGAGCATAATCCCTACGCTGACAAGCTGGTGTCTCTCGACAAATCCGGGAAGCTGGCGGCCTTCATCCACCACCAGGTGACCGTCGACAAGCAGCATCCGATGCACGTCGAACTGGAGTCGCCGTCCAGCACGCCCAGCGCGTCGGCCTCCGCACCGCCCTCACCGGAGTCCACGGAGAGCCCCAGCCCTCTCCCTGGCCAGGGTCAGTCGCCCGAGCCGTCGTCGCCCGTGCCCAGCAGCACCGCGACGGGTCAATTGTAGAGGGTCTGGAAGCCGTCGCTATTGGTCTTGCAATACTGGTAGAAGTGCTGTAGCACCTCGAGGCGCCCCTGCGCCCGGGCATCGCCATGGGCCACGTGGAGGAGATCCATGCCTCCGAGGCGGGCCTGCCGGCTGAGGATGTCTTCAAACGAGTCGCGCTTGGCGTTGAGCATCATATCGCGCAAGCACATGAACGTCGTAGTACGTCCCATGCCGCCGGCGCAGTGAAAGTGCACCCAGGCGTCGGGGGGCAGGCCGCGCATGTCGTGCACGAACTGGTTGATGACCTGCCGTGAGGGGGCACAACTGTCGAATACGTGGTATCGAAGGGCATGGGCACCGAGCTTGTGCACGGCATCGACTTCCGATTCGACGGCGGAGCCCAGCTTGCGAGTCTGGGCCAACAACCACGGTTCCAGATGCGAGTCGAAGGTGTGTCTGGCCGGAAGCTGCCAGCTTACCGGGAGGCCGTCGACCATGAGGTGGGGTTCCTCTCGAAGATCGCACAAGAAGATGTTTTTGGGGTCCACGTGCGGTAACTGTTGGACCAGTTCGTCGAGCCCCTGGGGAGAGTACTGGGCACTCCCGGACATCCGCTCCTGGGGCAGCATGCGAAAATTGTGGAGGTCGAAGCCCGCCAGGCCAGTCGACGTGCGGCCGAAGTCGTCCAGTTGCGGGGGACGGGGCGCCGGGAGGGACAGCACGAAACGGTCTCCGTCGTGCTGCAGCAGTGGCTCACTGGGGAGGCGGGAGAGACGGGGGGTCAGCCAGGCAGGCAGCGAGACATGGGCAATCTGCATGGCCGCAGGATAGCTCACGGATGTGATCGACTCTCGCCGGCTTTATTGCCGGAACGTTGCCGTCTCAGTGGATCAAGTCGGAGGCGCCTTCTTCGTGCCAGCCATCGGGCGGGTAGAGGAGGGTATTCGATACCGGGTCCTGATTGATGGAGACCACCTGGGTGGTGACGTCCAGGTCCTCGTCCTCGGGTACCCGGGACTCTGGTGACTTTGCCGTCCAGTGGGTGTGGAGCGAAACCTTGCCGGCCAGCGGAAAGCCGGGCACTTTGGTGGCGAGGGGCTGAGTCAGCAACACGGTCAGTCGGTTCATCGGCAGGGCCATCATGTACCACGGCATCATGTCGGACGCGGTCAGGTCGCCCGGCGGATCGCCGACCGTCTCCTGGCCGTCGATGTCCAGGCTGGGCGTGTCCGGGTCATCTTCGTCAGGGGGGGCGCACGGGCCACCCACGGGAATGGACCCGAGCCCGCCGTTCATGGGAGGCACGGGACCGTTATTGAAGCCGCCGCCGGCCTGCCCACCCCCCGCGGCTCCGCCGCCGGGAAAACCGACCCCGCCGTTGCCGTTGTGGGTATCGATTGAGATCTGCGCGTGCCCCTTGAGCGAAACCTGGTGGGCCGCCCGGCCCAGCATGGTGGTCTCGCCCAACGGCTTGACCTGGACGTCGGCCGTTGAGGCCTGCTGGGGTCCCAGCCTCTCCTGCAGCGTGGTGTGGGCCGCGGGGAGCTTGCCAAAGGGTACCACGACGTAGGTGTGCTGTGCAGGGTGCAGCCAGGTGGCGGTGCGATTGCGGAGGTTGTAGAGAATGACTTCGCCGTGGTCGCTCTCGACTCGCACCTTGCCATCGCGGTAGCGGGCGGTATAGACCTGGTGGATGGGCGCTAGCGTGGGCGACGACCACGTCACGTCCGTCACCACCGTCGTGTCGGCCAGGGCGGGCCCGGTCAGGAGGAGGAGGGCGGCAAACCACTTCATGGCAGACTACTTCGATGCCCCATCTCCTCCACCCGCTTCCGGGCCGCCGAAAGCCAGCAACAGCACCCCGGTCAGCTCCTCTTCCCATACGGTCATGTCGTGCCCTCCGACCGGGTGGCGCAAGGTGACCTTGACCCCTGCCGCCCGCAGGCGGTCGGCCAAGGCGATGGGTGGCGGGGTCAAACACATCCAGGGTGCCTGCGTCGAGGAAGAAGTCGGGCGACCATCAGGGGTTCCAGCACCGGAGCGTACAAGTGCAGGTCCTGGCCGTCGGCCATATAGAGCACAGGGCCTGGATGGGCGCGGGCACGAGCGCCTCCCAGGGCCGGGCTGTCCAGCGTGAATTCCTGCACCGATCCGCGGAGGGTGGGTGCCGTCAAAGGGGCGACCGGCGCGTTCGGCCCTCGCCAGACCCCCAGCAGGGTCCAGTGATCCTGCCCCGCCCGCCGGGCGTTCACGTAGCATGTCAGGACGGCCTCGGACACGCGAGGATCCGCAAGGTGACCGCCCAGGCATTCGACTGCGATACGGATTGCATGGTCTGCTTGAAGAGGCGGATGCTCACCTCGTCGGCCTGACCTGATAGTACAGGGTCAGATCGTCTCCGTCTGCCCAGAGAGGCGATTTCTCGCGGGCCTGGCGAGCCTCCAGCTCGGGCCAGTGGTACTGCCTGGGCACTACGCTCCACGGGACACTCGGGTGGGCCGCCACGCATCCACTCGACAAGAGCATGACCCCCATGGCGACCCACCCACGACCACGGCCTTTCACTGCCACCTCCACCCGCCGGCAAACCCCTGCCCTGCTGCGAGGGACATGAGGGGCGGCAGGATTCGCCGCAGGCCGTCCCCGACCTGTCCCAGTTCGGGGACGTGCAGAGCAGCCACGTATTCATCCGCGAACCTCGCGAAACGGGGCTTGCTCAAGAGGGGCAGCGCGGACCCGTGGAGCGAGATGAAACGATCCAGATAAATGGTGTCGGGCACTCGGTCGCCCTTCGATGAGTTGATGGCCGCAATGGTCGGCGCCAGGTTCCATAACTCGTCGTGTGCGGTAAAAGTCCAGGGGAGGAAGTGGTCGATCGACATGGCCTCCGTGAGCGGTTGACCAGAGTATATGCAATGGATCGGGGTCGTCTCCATGAGCGCCAGCCAGAAGGCCTTCTGCTGGGCGAGGTTGTGTCGCTCCAGGGGAGGGGACAGCTTGCTGGAGAGATTGGGGGTGTTGGGATTGCACCGTTGCATGTAGCGGAGCCATTCCCATGACGCCCAGGCCGAGACGATGGCGTAGTGGGTCTGGAGGTAGTCGGCCCAGTGGGGGTGGACGACGATAGCAGTCTGCTCGACCCGATATAACGGCTTGCGAAGTTCGAATTCCCGCTGGGAAAGCTCGAGAATGGTCTTGTTCTTGCGGCTGTCGGACAGACCGGCCAGGTCTTCAGCGAAGAAGGCAGAGAGCAGTCGAAGCCGCACGTATCGAAGCATGTGGTGGATGGCTTGATCCTTCAGGTTGTGCTCAAGCGTTGAGCGAATCGCTTGGGTATCGACCTTGCCCAGTCCGGTCAGCAGTTGGAGGGGGTAATCGTCAAGCCACTGCGCCAGCCTGTCCTGGCGTCCGAACGACAGCTTGAAGAAGCAGTGCGGGTACCAGGCGTTCATCAGGATCTCGACCGCCAGCTTCTGAAACGGTATCGGTTCGGCGACGTCGAAGCGGTAGGCCTTGAGAATGTCCAGAAGCGCCCGAAACATCAGGAACTTGTAGGAGTTGGTGCGCTCCGAGAATAGCCTGGACAGGGCTCCGATATTGAGCCCCTGCCAAGGGGGAAGCTCGGTCACGGTCACGCCAGCTACTTCTCCAACGGCTGAGACTTCTCTTGCTAACGTCCCTGGCGCGTTACATGACCCCATTGTAACGACGGGGGAACGTTACGCTAGGAAGAAATTGCCGCGTTCCACCGGGAATCGAATGCGCACACCCGGCGCATCGTGTTGCCGCACCGAGTCTTGATGCAGCGCCCGGGCGGTGGTACCTCCAAGTATTGATCCTCACCCTTCCCCGCCGTACCGTCGTAGCAGTTCTTGATGGTCTTGCTGACCGATAGCCATCCAAAACGGGAAATCGAATTCTGCGTCCAGACAGGCCTCAGCGAAAGCCACGAAAGCTGTCTTCTGGGGCTCTCGTTGATGAGCGTCTTCTGTTCCTGGCAGAGCCGCTGCCACTTGCGGTGAAGAGCGGCTTTCTTGCAGATGTCCGTGCGGGCCCGCATCGTGGAAGACGCCCGGGCCCTCGACATCAGACCCGTCCAGAAGTTAACATCCCGGCATCATTTGATGCCCTGTCTGGTCCACGCTCTGTGGGACAATAGGATCATGGACCAGATCGACATCAACCGATATGTCATTCCCAAGGCCACTCTGAGCGTCACCCAGGACCACCTGGCCTCCCTCAAGAACCAGCGGGAATTCGATCCGAAGGAGTCGCTGGACCTGAGCTGGCAGCAGCCGCCGCCCCAGCCCGAGATGCAGGAAACGGTGTTGCTCCAAGACGAGCGCCCACCCCAGCCCGAGCTGCTCCAGCGACAAGAAGAAAACGAGCAGGCCATGCTCGAGAACCTTTTCCGCGACATGCCCGAAGAAGTACTGCTCGCCGCCAAGCAGATTCTCAAGGGACAGATGAAGAGCAAAAGCGACCCCACGAAATCGCTTCGTCCCATGCAGAGCGTCGAGTTTGCCAACGTGCAGGACCCCGAGCCATGCACCTCCGTGCTGGACGCCATCATGGACAGCGTGTCGCCCCTGGACATGGCGGAGGAAGACCTGGCAGCCTGACCGCTCCAGGAGGAGCCTCGCCCCCTGTCCAGAACCCGGTGAGCCACTTCATGAAACGGCTGCATGGGGGTTCTCTTTGAGTCAGCACATCGGCTTTCGCAAGCTCGACCCGGACCACGCGAAATTCTTGCGGGGCATCCACATGTTCGAGCTGCTGGGCGACGAAGAGCTCAAGCACGTCCAGAGCATCGGTTACGTCCGCGACTTCCGCAAGGGCGAGGTGCTGTTCCACGAGGGTGACCCCGGCGACACGCTCTACATCCTGGTGGCGGGCGCCATCAAGGTGTATCGGGTGACGGAAGAAGGGTGGGAGAAGACCATCCACCTGGCAGGGGAAGGCGACTTCCTGGGGGAGATGTCCCTGCTCGACGGCGCCCCTCGGTCCGCCACGGCCGAATGCCTGGACCAGACCACCTGCATCTGCATCGGCCGTCAGGATTTCCAGAACCTGCTGGACAAGAACCCGAAGCTCTCCCGCACCATCCTCGAAGATATGTGCAAGCGGTTGCGGGCCACGACCGGCGAACTGGTCGACGTGTCGTTCAAGGATGCGCGTTTTCGCCTGGTCAAGCTGCTGGCCAGTCTGGCCGAGCGCTACGGCCGGCCGGACGACGGCGGTCAGGTCCAGATCAAGCTGCGCCTCACGCACCAGGACCTGGCCAACATGATTTCCTCCAAGCGGGAAACCGTGACCCGCATCCTGCAGGAGTTCCAGGACTCGCAGGCCATCTCCATCGACAACCGCCACATCTACGTGAAGGACTTGCAGAGCTTCAAGAAGTGGGTGGGACCCTAGGAGCATGGCCGAAAGCCTCCCTGGAGGTCGGCCAGGCGACGTGAGCTCAGCTAGCCGACGGAGTTCGGCCGACGGAATTTCGGATGTCAGTGGGGGTTCCAGCCGAACTCCTAGGTCTTTGCCCCGACTCCTGCTTTTCGACGGCCACGGCCTCGCCTTCCGGGCCTTCTATGCCCTCCCTGAGATGCGCAATTCGAAAGGGGAGCCTGTCCACGCCATCCTCGGATTTGTGAACATGGTGCTGCGCTTTCTTGAAGCTGGCAAGCCCGAGTATGCCGCCATGTCCTTTGACCGCGGCCGCCCGGCGTTTCGAATCGAGCAACTGGCCGACTACAAGGGGCAGCGGGAGCACGCTCCGGAAGGCCTGAGCTGGCAATTCCCGTGGATCGAGAAAGTCGCCCAGGCGCTCAGGCTTCCCACCTACGCGATGCCCGGATTCGAGGCCGACGACTGTATCGGGACCATGGCTCGCAAGGCTGAAGCCGACGGCATGGACGTC
>DASYBA010000277.1:0-7714 GCA_036501005.1 Candidatus Xenobia bacterium
AGCGGCGGCCTCATCATCTTCCAAGAGCTGCGGTAGAGGCCTGACGACCTCCTCAAGACTTTAACAAAGATTTACTGGTTGTCAGCCTGGTTTACACCCTGTCCGTTGGCATGGGCGCCCGTCTCGG
This sequence comes from Candidatus Xenobia bacterium, assembly GCA_036501005.1. Classification (GTDB taxonomy): domain Bacteria; phylum Vulcanimicrobiota; class Xenobia; order RGZZ01; family DASYBA01; genus DASYBA01. Next base: position 128 of record DASYBA010000277.1, read on the forward strand.
CTATGCTGTCATCAACACCGAGAGAGAGGAGTCGCCATGCCAGGGACCGAGCGGGCTGTCAGCATCAACTGGAACTGGGGATTTCGCCCTGTTCGGTTGATGGTCGTCGCCATCGCCATTGTGTTGTTGGGTCTGGTCCACGGGGTCGGCATGGCGGCCAAGGAATCGCTGCGGGCCGGCATGATCGGCTTCCTGGGGTTCTGCCGGGCCCTGGGTCAAGGGCAAGTGCTACCGGCGCTATGGGCCCTGGTGGAAGGTCTGGCCCGCATGCTGGTCGTGTGGCCCACGCCGTTGGTCTCCAATTTCCTGGTGGGTCTGGGGGCCTGTCTCGAACTGTGCCGGCACGCTTTCACCGAAGGCGACCACCACTTTGAGATGATGCTGTTCGGCGACAACAGCGTGTCGTTCCTCGCCCGCTGCGGTGAACTCTTCACCCGGGCTGAAGTCGTCAAGGTCGCCGAGCACACCTGCTATCCGATCATCGAGTGCGTGGAGGTTGTGACCCCCAGCTTCCTGGATGACGAGGACGAGGTGCTGGACATGTTTGACACGTCGCCGTCGTCCATTCCCATGCCGTTCGTCGGCGGTTTCCGCAACCCGGCCACCGAGTACGCGGCGGCCAGCGTGGTCGATGGCCTCCGCCGCTTCGCCGACTATTAGGCGTCGGCGATAGACTTCGATCCACACTCGCCGCAGAACTTCGCCCCCGGGACGAGCTTGGCGCCGCAATTGCCGCAGAACCCCTGGGCCGCTCCCAGTTTCTTGCCGCAGCCCGGACAGAACTTCTGCCCCATGGTGTCGGCCCCGCATTCGCACTTCTGGTTGACTTCCTTGGCCTTGGCCGACATGCGCTTGTTCTCTTCCAGGGAGAGGTCGTTGGCGACCTGATCCCGCACGTGGCCGGCCCGCATGGACGACTCCTCTTCCTCGGCCACCGGCGCGCACCCCTTGCACATGCCCTTGGGTTCGTTCCAGCATGACTTGCTGCAGACCCAGGTGCCGCACCGCCGGCACTTGTTGAACTTGGGCTTGAGCTCCTCCACCGCCTCTTTGATGGCGCTGTCGTGCTGGGGGCCGTTGACCATCCGCTCGACTTCGTAGGCGCCGGCCTGCATGCGGCCGAACACGCCCCCGAAAAGATCGCTGGCGCCTCGGAGGAGGCTCCCGGCCACGCCCAGCGTGTTCGAGCGGAAGGTCGACATGTAGCCGTCGTGGCACCGATCGCAGAAGAACTTGAACTGGAACCCCATGTCGGTGCTGTGGTCCTCGTAGTTCTGGGTGAATTCGATAGCGCCCAACGCCCTGATCCTCCTATTTGTGCTTGCCGCCCTTGGGGGTCGGCGGGTGATGATAGATGGTGGTCTGGATGAACCTGCTGATGGGGGCCGGCGCACTGGTGGGTTCGACCACCCAGTAGAGTGAGACCGCGAAGAGCAGCGCGAGGATAATGAGTATGGGGGCTCGGAGAAAGTCGAGGGGAGACCCGGGGGGCTTGAGGGCCCCCATCTCGGCCACCCGCTCGTTGAACTTCACCATGTTCTCGATGCAGGTCTGGCCGCAATAGATGCCGCCGTCGGGCCCTTCCGTCGCACACTCTTCGCAGCATGGCTTGAGGCACGACTTGCAGCGATTCCCGGCCGGCCGATCGGTATGGTTCAGGCAGACGGACACTTGCTCACCACCTTCCGCGTCTCGATTCCCCGCGGGAGGCCCATCCCCTGGCGCAGAAACCTCCCGGCATGGAAGCGAAGCCGTTTGTCGAGCAGTTGCACAACACCCTCATGGAAGCCCTTCGGCGCCTGGACGAGATCCGCGGCGAGGAGGGACCCGCGACCGGGGCCGAGGTCATCCGCCGGCTCAAGCTGGCCTTGCGCCAGGAACTGGAGGCCGCCGAGATTGCCGCGGTCTGGTTGCCGTCGTCAGAGGCGGTGGAAGTCAAGCTGTCGCTGGCCCGCCTGTGCGGCGATGAAGGGCGCCACTATCGCCTGATCGCCCGCCGACTGGGCGAGCTGGGAGAGGATGTCTCCGACTACAACCCCTTGGCCCAGGGCCGCTCCAAGTTGTACGATTTTTTCGCCGGGTTGGCCGATCCCGTCGAGCGCATCGCCGCCGCCCAGTTCACTCGGGAAGCCATCGGGCACCTCCGCAACGAGCAGTTCATCGCCTTCTGCCAGCAGGCTGGAGATGCTGAAACCGCTCGCCTCTATCGAGAAGAGATTCAGCCGGATGAGGCCTTCCACGCTCAGAACGGGCGGGCGCTGCTGGAGAAATACGCGGTGGGAGCCGAGGTGCAGGGCCGAGCCCGAGCCGCCGCCGAGCGCACCCTGGCCATGGCCGAAGGCGTTCTGCAGACCATGGCGGCTCAGCACATGGGCCGCGCCCCCGGCTGCTGAAGTGGCCCGAACGGCGGCCCTGGTCATCATCGGCAACGAGATCCTGACCGGCAAGGTGGTCGACGTGAACATCCCCTTCCTGACCCAGGGGTTGTGGGGCCTCGGGGTGCGGGTCTGCCGCATCGCCGTCATTCCTGACGAGGTGGCCCGCATCGCCGAAGAGGTCGCGGCCACGAGCGGGAGCCACGACGTCGTCATCACGACAGGTGGCGTCGGTCCCACCCACGACGACGTGACCATGGAGGGCGTGGCCCGCGCCTTCGGCCGCGGCGTGGTCGGTCATCCCGATCTGCTGGCCATGCTGCGGGCCTACTTCAAGACCGACACCCTCACGGCGCCGCAGGCGCGCCTGGCCGACGTGCCGGAAGGCGCCCGGCTGGTGACGGCCGATGGCATGCGCTACCCCCAGGTCGTCATGGAAAACGTCTTCATCTTTCCCGGCGTCCCGACGCTGGTGCGAGAGAAGTTTACCGCCCTGGCCGACTTTTTCCGGGGGGACGCGCCCTTCTACCTGCGCCAGTTGCGCCTCGCCGGCATGGAGACCGACCTGGCACCGCTCTTGGACACCGTGGTCGCAGCCTGGCCCACGGTTTCCATCGGGTCGTATCCCCAGGAGGAGGGCGCAGGATTCGACGTCCTCATCACCCTGGAGTCCAGCGACGAGGGGGCCCTGGAGGGGGCCTACCACGCGCTCCAACAAGCCGTCACTCCGTGACTCGCCATCCCCGGCTGGTCCGGCTCACCCACGCGGTGCACGCCCTGCTGTTCGTGGGCCTGGTGGCGAGCGGGTTGTCCATCTTCTGGGCCAGCCCGTTCTATCGGCTGCCCGATTGGCTCTATCGATATTTCAGCCTGGGCCCCTATCGCCTGGCGGATGGGCTTCGGCTCCACTGGTTGTGTGCCTACCTGCTGATGGCCAACGCGGTGCTTTACCTCGGATCGCTCTTCGGGTCCGGCACCTGGCGCGCGCTCCTGCCTCAGCAAGGCGATACCCAGGCCGTCCCCGCCATGATTCGATACTACCTGCGGCTCGGACCGCCTCCGCCGGCGACGGGACCCTATAACGCCCTGCAGCGATGGACCTACCTGGTCGCCCTGCTGGCAGGAGGGCTGGCCGTCTGGAGCGGATGGGCGCTCCACAAGCCCAACACGCTGCCGTGGCTCGCCGCGCCGCTGGGCGGCTACCCGGGCGCACGCCTTTGGCACTTCTGGACCATGGTCGGGTTGACGGCCTTCACCTTGGTGCACGTCGTCTTGGCGCTCCCGACCGCACGGACCATGGTGGTGGCGCCGGACGCCTCCCGGCGGGCCTTTCTCGGTACGCTGGCGGCCGGTCTGGTGGCGACGCTGGGGGTGGTGCTCGGGCGGGGTCGGGGGACGACCGCGGCGGTAGGTTTAGACGACGACGTGGCGGCTGCCCTGTTCAATCCTGTTCGACGGGTGCCCACCTACGACCGCACGCAGGTGACGTCCCTTCGCAACAACTACCTGGGTCGAACGCCGGACCCATCCTATCTTGCCGGCTGGCGCCTCGAGGTGGAGGGGCAGCGCCTCGCCCTGTCGGACCTGGCCCGCCTGCCCTTTGTCGAACAGGTGACCCGACTGGTGTGCGTGGAAGGGTGGAGCGCCATCGCCTGGTGGGGAGGGTACCGCCTGGCCGACTTCCTGGCGGCCTGGCCTCCGCCGGTGGAGGCGCGTTGGCTGCAGTTGGTGTCGGATGTGAACCTCGATGGAGACGGTCAGCCGGATCCCTACTACGTGGCCATCGACCTGGCGACCGCCCGGCACCCCCAGACCGTGCTGGCCACCCATTACCAGGGCGAGCCGCTCGCCGTCGAGCATGGCGCACCGTTGCGGCTGGTCGTGCCGACCAAGCTTGGGCTCAAGCACATCAAGGCGATCACGGCGATTCGATATAGTGCGCAGGAACCGGGCGACTACTGGAAGGAACGGGGGTATTCGCAGTATGACGGCGTCTAGATGGTGGTGGGCGGTGCTCGTCTTCAGCGTGGCGTGGGCGGCCCCAGTCAAGCCTCGGTGCGACCTGGTCATCGCTTACGACAGCGGCATGCGAGGTTCCGACCGGTTGGTGCGCATGCTGGGCCAGGCTGTGGATAAGGCCGGCCAGGATCTTCGCATTCCGCCAGGGCAGTTGTCCGTGCTGGTATTCGATATTCGCAAGGTGCCTGCCCAGGTCGTGAAGCTCGGGATCGAACCAGACCAGTTACCGGCCATGGCTGCCGTATCGGTGGGAAAGGATGGCAGACCGGACAAGGTGCTCAGCACGGCGACCCGATTGGGAGGGCCGGGCATGCAGGAAGCGACCACCCATGTGATGGCCACGGTGATGGCCAGACTGGGGCGGCAACTCCCCTTCCTGGGGCTGGGCGGCGTGGATCTGTCGTCGCCGGTCGCCCAACAGTACCACCCCACTGCGAAGCAGGGGATCGTCATCGCGAAGGTCCTGCCGGACAGCCCGGCGGCCCAGGCCGATATCCAGGAGGGCGACGTCCTCGTCCAGGTCGACGGGGTACCGGTGACCTCGCCTGGACAAATGCAGACCCTCATCCGCTCGCACCAGCCAGGAGACAAGATCTTTCTCAAGTACAACCACGCGGGCACCGTCCGGTTGATCTCGGTCAAGCTGTCGGCCGCCAGATAATCTATCTTTCCGGTTTGAGCCAGGTGGACATCAGGCAGACGGCAACCTCGCGGGGGCTGCGCTGCGCCATGGCTTCCAGGTGGCGGCGGGGCTCGGTCGTCGTGGTGGCGGTCCGCCTCAGCTCCAGGATGTCGGGTTCCATGACGGGTTCCGACGGTTGCAGGATGGGCTTGGCTTGGGAGCGTCCGTTGAAGAACCACGCCAATGCCGCCCCCAGCCCGCCGATGACGATGGCGAGGCGGAGAACCCAATCGGGCGCGGTGGCGAGCGAGGTGGGAGTCTGGGGGGGCTGGGGCGTCGGCCGCAAGTCGACATAGAACGGTTCGCTGATGACGTGCACCTCGTCGCCGCGGGTCAGATCGGCGCCGATGCCATCCTCGACGAGCTGGGTGTACTCTCGCATCTGAGCGTCTGTAAGCGCCTTGTTGATGACCAGCGTGGCCGTCAGCCGACGGATGCCCCCGGGGGGAATCTTGACGCGTAGAATCTCGCAGCCTGCATTTCTTGAGCCCTGTTCGACACGCTTGTGGTATTGCTGGTTCTGGCCCTGGTAGTCCTCGGTGCGGGTCGCCGCGGCCGGCCCGGGCTTGACCTCCCGGCTTTCGATGTCTCGGCTCTCGGGGTTCAGCTCGACGTTGACGGCGAGCGCATAGTTCCGCGGCCCCACCGCGATATCGAGCACTTGTCTTACCTGGGCGGACAATTCTTCCTCCCCGGCGTGACGGTCGCCCCGGGTGGGATTGAGCCGCGTGCCGTGCTGGTCCAGGATCTTGACGTGGTCGGGGGTCAGGCCGGGGACGGAAGCGGCGACCTCTTCGAGGAGGGCCTGCACATCCGGGTGCGCGCCGGGGCGAACGTCCAGGATGACCGCAGCCTGGCTGGGCGTGGACTGCTCGAGACCATCCGGCAGGACCAGGTTGACGTGGCAGTCGTTGACGAACGCCAGTTGACGGAGTGAGCGTTCAATACGTCGTTGCAGTTCTGCCTTGGGATCGGGCGTCGGTCCGGGTAGCCAGCCGGTGGCCGCCGGGGAGGGCTCCACCAGCCCGTGCGGCAGGTCATAAGCTTGGTCGAGCCACTGCACCAGGTGCTGCCGCTCCCCCGGAGCGACGAGGATGCGATCGCCTGCCAGAGTGTATCGAACATTGGCTTCATCCAGGCGCCGGGTGACCTGCGCCAGGTCGTCTGGTGGCAGGGGGCTGGCGTAGAGAGCATGCGGCATATGTTCGGATTCCCACACCTGCACGCTGGCTGTCGCCAGCATGAGGCCCAGTACGCTGAGGAACACGGCCAGGCGCTGGCGGGGCGTACTCTGTCGATATAACGCCAGCAGGCGATCGTGCCATGGGGGCGGTGGTATCTGCGACGCGAAACGAGGACCACTGGACATCGTGGTGGCCATGGGCGGACGACCTCCTTGCCTCTTTTATTCGATACAAGGAAAGGAGCGCTCGAACCGACCTGCGGCAGCAGCAGGAACCAACGCATGAAGAAGAGGGGAAAAGGAGGAGCTTCTTGATTGTAGAGGATCGAGTTTGACGAAACTTTACCAATTTGTTGCTTTTATGTAAACCAGCCTGGAGTTAAGGGGTCAACTGTTAACATCTGTCCGGGAGTGTTAATGAACTGTTAAATGCAGTGAAACAATTTGTTAAACATTATCCGATATACTGACATGGCAACGCGGCAGGTTGCGAAACGAGCGAAGGATGGGAAGGTAATGCAGGACCAACAATCCCTTTGTCGTGCCATCATCGGAGCCTGCCTGGACGTGCACAAGGGGCTGGGCCCCGGGTTTCAGGTCAACCACTACCAGCAGGCCTTGCTGCTGGAACTGAGCAAGCGGGGGCTCCCCTACGAAGCGGGCAAGCAGATCTCGCTGGAGTATCAGGGCCAGGAGGTGGGTTTGCACAAGCTCGACCTCCTGGTGAACAACGAAGTCGTGCTCAAGGTGGTGACCGAGGAGCGTATCGAACCCCGCCACTACGCCCAGGTGCGGTCCTACGTGCGGGCCGCCCACAAACAGGTGGGCCTGCTGGTCAACTTCGGTGACTTCAAAATGGACGTCCGCCGGGTCGAAGTCTAGGGCAGCTCTCGCAGGGCCTCGGCGGCCGATTGGAATCTCGCCTCGCGCTCTTTTTTCAACAGGCGTTCGATCCAGGCCACCCAGGCCTCGGGCATGTCGGGCCGCCATTGCTGGATAGGGTCGTGTATGGCTTGCAGCACGCGGAGCGGGCGTTCCCCCGCTTCGCTGCCGGTCGGGAGGTGTCGGGTGAACATCTGGTAGGCGATCAGGCCCAGGCTGAAAAGATCCGTGCGGTGGTCGGTCATCTTGGTGTCGGTCACTTGCTCGGGCGACATGTATTCGATGGTTCCGAAGCGACTGCCGGTCTGTGTCACGCGGGCCATGGCGGTATTCAAAGCGATGCCGAAGTCGATAATCTTGAGCTCGCCGGCCGACGTCAGATAGATGTTGCCGGGCTTGAGATCCCGATGGGCGATGCCGTGGTCGTGAATCGCCTGCAGTCCCAG
>DASYBA010000278.1:0-5751 GCA_036501005.1 Candidatus Xenobia bacterium
CTCGCGTCACCGCCACCGACGGCTCGCGCTTTGAGACCGTGGCGGAGCTGCGAGGCTCCGATGGACGTCCCCGCACCACGGCTCGGGCCGTCTTGCAAGGGGTCTCGCCGGCCCTCTTCCGGCGCTATACGGGTTGGCGCGAGATTCCCCCGGGCTGGCGGGAATTGTTCCAAGACGCGCCAACGCCGCCTGACGGCGGCGTGGGCCCGTAGTTGAGCTAGCCGATCCCCGCCTGCTTGAGCAGACTGCCCGCCTCGCCCATCTTGCCGTTGACGGTCTGAGCATAGGCGCCTGGATTGGCTGGCCGTTGAGCCGCCGCCGCCAGCGCGCCCCCGGTCAGTCCGGTCGACTTCTGGGTCTGCGCAAACTGGGTCAAGGCCACCGTGGCATTGGTCGTCGGATCGTCGGCCTGGGCCTGCGACAGGTTGCCCAGCTCGCCGCCCTGGTGGAGCTGGAAGAGACCGAAGCTGGTGCCGCCGTCACCGACGGCTTTGTTGTTGCCGCCGCTCTCGGTCAGCATGGTGGCGACCGCGGTCTGCGGGTCGACGCCCAGCTTCTGGGCCACCGCCGCGACCGCCTTGACGTTCGACATCAAATCTTGCTGGCTGACGTTGGTGGAGCTGCCGTCGTAGGACGAACCGCCACCGCTGGCTGCGCTTGCAGAGCTGGCCGAGCAACTGGCGCCGCCACCGCCCCCACCGCCGACGGGAGCTGCCGAGCAACCGCCGCCGCCCCCACCGCCGTAGGAGCCTCCCCCACCGCCGCCCCCTAGACTGGGCAAGCCACTGATGGGGTTCGATCCGCAACTGGAGCAACTGGCGCCGCCACCGTTGGCCCCCTGTTGCAGTTGTTGCTCGAGCTGCTGGATCTCCATCATCAACATCTGGATGAGTTGCGTGAGCTGGGACGTGTTCCCCTGGCTGCCGCCCAGGCCTTGTTCGCCGGAGGGGGAGAAGCCGTCGAGCCCACCGGTCGGCGGGATCGCACCGGGCGCAGTAGCCCCTGGGATCATGCCCGCGCCCATCATGGGGTTGAAGCCGCCAATTCCCTGGGGCAAACCGACTCCACCAATCGCACCAACGGCCTGTTGCGGAAACTGAAAAGCCATGTCCGTCGTCCCTCCGCCTGTATATCGATTTATATAGATATATTAACGGACGGATATGAACGAGCCATGGACAATGCGCAAAATGTATGTTGCCGATGTTAAAAAGATATTGAACCGTGTTGCAGACTTGTAAAAGTTGACCCATGGGGGCTGACCGGACCTCCCGGCCGGCCCCGGGACTATACGCCCGCCTGCTGGAGGAGGCTGCTGGCCTGACCCATCTTGCCGTCGACCGTCTGGGCATACTGCCCGGGATTGGCAGGCCGCTGGGCCGCCGCCGCCAGGGCGCCACCGGACTGGCCGGTCGATTTCTGGGTCTGGGCCATCTGGCCGATCGCCACCTCCGCGTTGGCGGTCGGGTCGTCAGCCTGCGCCGGGCTCATGTTGCCCAGCTCGCCGCCCTGGTGGAGCTGGAACAAGCCGAAGCTGGTGCCGCCGTCGCCGACCGCCTTGTTGTTGCCGCCGCTTTCGACCAGCATGGTGGCCACCGCGGTCTTGGGATCGACACCGTCTTTCTGGGCGACCTGGGCGACCGCTTTGACATTGTTGAGCAGGGTCTGCTGGTTCACGCTGGAGCTGGCCCCGTCATACGAGGAGCCGCTGCCGCTGGACCCGCGGCCGGCGCTGGACGCGGCAGCGGAGCCCGCGGCACAGGTGGCAGCAGCGCAGGAGCCTCCCCCCCCGCCGATCGGCGAGGCGCCCCCGCCCCCCCCAATCGGTGAGGCGGCACAGCCTCCTCCCCCGCTACTGGGCGCGGCAGCACACCCCCCGGAGGCCCCGCAACTGCCGGCCGCCTGCTGGCCCTGCGCCAGAATCTGCGCCAACTGTGACATTTCTTGCTGGGTCTGCTGAATCTCCGACTGCACCTCCTGTTGCTCCTGTTGGCTATCGTCACTGGGGCTGAAGCCGTCCGAGCTGGGAGGTGGCGGCGCGGGCGACGCGCCCTGCGCGGGGGCGCTGGACGGCGGGGTTCCCAGGCCCTTGAAGAACGCCGCCAGGAGCGGGTTGGTCTGAGCCCCGCCGAACGGGGGCAAGGCTCCAATAGCTGGTGGCTGCTGCTGTAGGGCCATCTCGACAACCTCCACGATCTTCTCGTGAATAGATCGTATCGGATTGTGATGCGGGGCACCATAATGGATTTGTTGCTAGCGGGTTAACGTGGTTGCGGGAACGTTAACGCTTTTCGATAGACGGTAAACAGTTCGCAAAAAAACGTCCGTCGGCGTCCATCCTGACGCCCGGCACGGTGGCGACCCAGCCATCTACCGGGGTCCGTCCCCCGGGGACCTGGAAAGCCGAGATCTGGGGGCCGGTGACCTCGAGGCGGTCATCGACGATGCGACAGTCGACGCCGGGCAGGGGCAGGCCGAACCCCTCGTCTGAATCGGTGCGCAAGAGCGGCGTGGCGTGGGAGTATCCGCTCTCGATGCCGACCAGGGCCTCCACCAGGCGGGCGTCGGCAGCCTCTTCGAAGGCCGACCGGATGGCGGGAGACAGGGGCCCGCCCGTGCTGAGCGCCCACCGCAGCGAGCGGGTGATGGGGCGGCGGGGCGGCAGAGGGGTTCCCCGCACCACCAGTTCCTCGAACAGCCGGGCCGGAGCGGCCAGGACGTCCGGCTGGCAAGTCGTCAGGGCCGGCATGATGTCTTCAGAGCGAACCCGCGAGGTCAGAATGAGCGTACAGGCCGACACCAGTGCGAGGCCCATACCGCCCACCAGGCCCTCCGCCCGATGCAAGGGCAGCGCCGACAAGATGCGATCTCGCCCGCGTTTGAGCATGCGACCCGCCCACCACGCCAACTGATGGCTGTTGGTGGCCAGGGCCTGCGACGTGAAGGCGGCGGCCGGCGGGGCGTCGTCCATCAACAAGACCCCTTCCGGCGGCGTGTTGTTGAGCTGGAAGTTGATCGGGCGGGACCGCTTGATGAGCGCCTGGAAACGGAGATCGGGCTCGTCCGTGCGAGGCGCGGCAGACTCCACCGTCGCCCGGGGATAGAGAAGCTTGAGGGGAGGCGGCAAGTAGTCTCGCACGCTGCTCACCACCAAAGGCACGTCGGGCAGAACCTGGCGCAAGGCGTCGACCTGGGTGTCCAACACGACGGCCAGATGCACAGGCAGGGCTTGCACGATCCGCGCCACGTCTTCGGCGCCCAGGTCGGGCGGCAACGGCAGCACGCCGGCCCCGGCCCGCAGAGCGCCCAGCATCGCGATGACAAACTGGGGACAATTGGGGAGGATCACGGCGACCCGCTTGCCGGGTCCCATGTCGCGGCGGTACAGCGCGGTGGCGAATCCGTCGCACAGCGTCTTCAGCCGCCAATAGGAGATGTCCCGCCCGAAGTATGAGATGGCGGGCGTATCTGGAAATCGACGCACCACCCCTGACAGCACTTCGTAGAGACCCGCCCCGGTGTCCGGCACGTCGGCCGGCACGCCAGGATCGTAAAGCGAATGCCAGGGACGTGAGGCCATGGCGCCTGGATTTCGACGCGCTGTCAGGTGAACCTGGGCGGTCGACGCTCTCGTACCGCGGCGAGACCGGCCTCGAACTCCGGGGTCCCGTAGTTGACCGCCTGGGCAGTGGCTTCGGCTTGCAGCGCCTGGGCCAGCGTGGGCAGCCCCGCCCGCAGGGTGCCCAGCAGCAGCTCTGTCGCCAAAGGACCGTTGGCCGCAATGGACTCGGCCAGCTCCAACGCCTTGGCCAGGGGATCGTCCGCCAGGACGTTGACCAGGCCCATCTGAAAGGCCTCCTGGGCATCGACGTGGCGCCCCGTCAACAGGAGCTCGCTGGCTCGGCCTGGTCCGACCAGATGCCCCAGCGACCACGTGATGCCCAGCCCGGGATGGAGGCCCAGGCGGGTGAAGGAAAAGCCCAGGCGGGCCTGCGGCCCCGCCACCCGCAGGTCGCAGGCGCAGGCCAGGCAGGCGCCGGCGCCGACCGCATGGCCCTGCAGGGCGGCGACGAGCGGGACGTTCAGGTCGCGAACGGCCAGGAACGTCTGGTAGTAGTCCAGCATGAACGCCCGGTTCTCAGACATGGAATGGCGCGGGCGCTCTTCCAGCAGGGCGAAATCGCCTCCCGACGAGAAGGCCCGGCCCGACCCACTGAGCACCAGCACCCGGACCTGCGCCGTCCGGGCGGCCTCCAGTGCCGTTGAAAAGTCGGCCGCCATGGACGTGCCCATGGCATTGAGCCGCTCAGGATCGTTGAGGCGCAGGTGGCCAATCCGGGGGCGGGGTATATCGAACAAGACCAACGACACGCCCCCTCTTTATACAGGATCGGCCCCCTGCCCTTCTGAATAGGGCTCCGCCCCCCAGACGCTGCGCTGGGGGCCCCCCCCGGCTGGGACGCACGGGAAGCTTAAAAATGGCGTGACCTGTGCCTCGTAGTTTCGCCCAGTTACCCTGTTCCGCCCCACTTAACCTGTTGAGGAGGTCTACCATGCCGACTGCCGCTACCAAGGAACAGGTGCTCAGTGCCGAGGAGAAGCGGACCATGCACGCCTGGTGGCGTGCGGCCAACTACCTGTCGGTCGGCCAGATCTACCTGCTGGACAACCCGCTCCTGCGCGAACCCTTGACCATCCAACACGTCAAGCCGCGCCTTCTCGGGCACTGGGGCACGACGCCGGGGCTCAACTTCATCTACGTGCACCTCAATCGCCTCATCAAGGCGCACGACCTGGACATGATCTTCCTGGCCGGGCCGGGCCACGGGGGCCCTGGCGTCGTCGCCAGCGCCTATCTGGATGGCACCTACAGCGAGCGCTATCCCAACGTCAGCCAGGACCTGGACGGGTTGCGCCACCTCTGCAAGCAGTTCTCGTTCCCGGGCGGCATTCCAAGCCATGCGGCGCCGGAGACCCCCGGCTCCATCCATGAAGGGGGCGAACTGGGGTACGTGCTGTCGCACGCCTACGGGGCGGCGTTCGACAACCCCGGCCTGATCGTGGCCGCAGTGGTCGGCGATGGCGTGGCGGAGACGGGGCCCCTGGCGACGTCCTGGCACGGCAACAAGTTTCTCAATCCCGCCCGCGATGGGGCGGTTCTGCCCATCCTCCACCTCAACGGCTACAAGATCGCCAACCCGACCGTCCTGGCGCGCATTCCGACCGAAGAGCTCAAGAGCCTCTTGGTGGGCTACGGCTATCAGCCTTACCTTGTCGAAGGCTCAGACCCCGACGTCATGCACGACCTGATGGCCGCCACCCTGGAGACTGTGCTGGGCGAGATTCGGCGAATTCAGAAAGAAGCGGGAGCGAGTCGAGCCCGCTGGCCCATGATCATCATGCGGACGCCCAAGGGGTGGACTGGCCCAGCCGAGGTCGACGGCCACAAGACGGAAGGTTTCTGGCGTTCCCACCAGGTGCCGTTTTCCGATACGCGGACCAATCCGTCCCACCTGGCCTTGCTGGAGAAGTGGCTCAAGAGCTACCACGTCGAAGAGCTGTTCGACGCAGAGGGCAAGTTGAAGTCGGACATCGCCGCGCTGGCGCCGGCCGGGCGCCGGCGCATGAGCGACAACCCGCACGCCAACGGCGGGCTTCTCCGTCGTGACCTGCGCATGCCCGACTTCCGTCAATATGCGGTCAAGGTCGAACGGCCCGGCACCACGGAAGCCGAAGCCACTCGCGTGATGG
>DASYBA010000279.1:0-2512 GCA_036501005.1 Candidatus Xenobia bacterium
CACGGTTCGGATCGCACGGGCGAGATGGTGGCAGCCTATCGAATTATCGAACAGGGCTGGAAGCCGCAAAACGCCACCCAGGAGGCCCTCTCCTTCCACTTCGGCCGGGCCTACAACCACGTCATGGACATGCTGGCCGGCATCGACCCGCAGGGCATGCGCCAGGTCATCGATGGGCTCACGGCCCCCCAGGTCCGGACGCCCTGACAGGAGGCGCACGGCCGCAGGTTGAACCGGGCGGGTTCATGCTGACCGCGTTCGATCTGGAGGTGCGGGGGGAGATCTACGACAGCTTCTCTCGCCGCGGACGTGCCCCTGGCCTGGACTACCTGCGTCGACCCGACGTGGCCGATTCGCTGCAACGGTTGGCCGAGGCCCACGTGGTGGTGTTGAATCCAGACGGCAAGCTGCGCATGGCCATGCCCTTCTCCAACGTTCCCACCGCCTTCAGCGTGACCTGGGAACGCCAGTGCTGGTGGGCCAATTGCGCCTGGGATGCGCTTGGCATCGGGGTCGCCCTCGGTCTGCCCGTCGCTATCGAGACCTTCTGCCCAGATTGCGGCGAGACGTTGCGAGCGACCGACGACGAAGTCGTGCACGTGGCCAATCCCGCGGCGCGCTGGTGGGCCGACATTGTCGATACCTGAAGAACGATTCTCCTCTTCAGGTCGGAAGAGCACGTGGCGTCCTGGTGTCGAATGGAGGGCCGCGAGCGGGGGCAGGTCGTTCCCATGGCGGTCATGCGGCGGCTGGCCAAGGTCTGGTACCAGGGGCATCTGAGCCCCCAGTGGGGGCCCGTCTCGCCCCAGACCCGCCAGCAGCAACTCAGGTCGGTCGGCCTGGTCAGCCCGTTCTGGACCCTTGCATGTGACCCAGCATCTCCCGAGCCTTCACTTCAGCCTGGTGTTTGACGAAGACGGCCGACCCCGCCACCGCGATATCGAGTCCGTCGGAGACCAGCTTGCCCACGTTGCTCGGGCCGATGCCGCCGTCCATCTCGATCTTCACGGGCAACCCCCGCAGATCGATGATGCGTCTCAGCCGCCGCAGCTTGTCTTCCGTCTCGGCGATGAACGACTGCCCGCCGAAGCCAGGGTTGACGGACATCAAAAGCACCATGTCGACGAACGGCAGGATCTCCTCCAGGGTGCCGAGGGGGGTCGCTGGATTGAGCGCGACCGCCGCCCCGATGCCCGGTCGCTGATGTCGGATGACCTGGATGGTGCGATGCAGGTGCGTGCACGCCTCGACGTGCACCGTGATGCTATCGGCGCCCGCTTCGGCGAAGGCGGGGATGATGCCATCCGGCGATTCGACCATGAGATGCACGTCCAAGAACAACTTTGTGTGCGGTCGGAGGGCCGCCAGCAGCGCCGGCCCGAAGGTCAGGTTGGGCACGAAGTGGCCGTCCATCACGTCGACGTGCAGGTACTGGGCGCCGCCCCGCTCGGCGCGGGCCACCTCCTGGCCCAGTTCGGCAAAGTCGGCGCTGAGAATGGACGGGGCCAGAATCGGCATGGGCCCTGAGGGTTCTGACCAGGACCACTTCGCCCCTGCTGACGAAGTAGGCCCCACGTTTTTGGGAGGACCTTGCATGACCACCACCGCCACCAGTCCCGCTCTCGACCAACTCTGCGCCAACACCCTTCGCTGCCTGGCCATCGACGGCGTGCAGCAGGCCAACTCCGGCCACCCCGGCATGCCGCTGGGCGCCGCTCCCATGGCCTTTGTGGTGTGGGACAAGTTCCTCCACTTCAACCCCAAGAACCCCCACTGGCCCAATCGCGACCGTTTCGTGCTGTCGCCCGGCCACGGTTCCATGCTGCTCTACAGTCTGCTCCACATGTACGGCTTCGGCCTGCCCCTGGAAGAGCTCAAGAAGTTCCGCCAATTTGGCAGCCTGACGCCTGGCCACCCCGAGTTTCGCCACACGGTAGGCGTCGAAACCACCACCGGCCCCCTGGGCCAGGGGTTTGCCAACGCCGTCGGCATGGCGCTGGCCGAACGCTGGCTCGCCACCCACTTCAATCGTGAGGGGCACGAGGTCGTCGACCATTACACCTACGCCATCGTCAGTGACGGCGACCTGGAAGAAGGCGTGTCGTCTGAGGCGGCTTCGCTGGCCGGCACGCTGCGGCTGGGCAAGATCATCTTTCTCTACGATGACAATCGCATGTCTATCGAAGGGTCGACCGACACGGCGTTTACCGAGAACGTGCTGGCCCGCTTCGACGCCTACGGCTGGCACTGCCAGCGGGTGGAAGGCGAGAACATGGCCGGCATTGCCCTGGCCATTCGACAGGCCCAGGAAGTCACCAATCGCCCGTCCATCATCGCCGTCCATACCCACCTGGCCCACGCCAGTCCGCTGGAAGACCGGGCCGAGGCGCACGGCTCTCCCCTGGGGGTCGACAACGTGGTGAAGACGAAGGAGCAGTTGGAATACCCGTCGATGCAGCCCTTCTTCGTTCCCGACGAGGCCCGGGCGCACTTCGACGCCAAGGCCGGCGAG
>DASYBA010000280.1:0-3286 GCA_036501005.1 Candidatus Xenobia bacterium
GCTCCCTCCATCCGTCGGGCAGCAAACTAGCGAGCACCGCCCACTCCTCGTCCATGATCGTCGACGTTGCCGCCACGTCTCCATGGTACCAGACGGGCAGCCGCATGTCAAGCTTAGGTTAGTGCTTATGGGGCTCCGCCCCCCAGACGCTGCGCTGGCCCCCCCGGCGTGGTTCAGCGTTACCTTGACAATCCGCCTGGACTGAATTCGATATAGGCGGGCACGGTCCCCTTGAGGCGGCTGAAGACGTCCACGGCGGCCTTCTGCAGGCCGTAGCGCTGTCGGAGGGCTACCCTCACCGCTTCTGCCTCGACGCCCCCCAGGAAGCGGGCGGTGACGTCGCACGCATCGCCCAACAGCTTAGCGCCTGCGGTACACGGAGCCAGGGTCGCCCTCGGATTGTTGCGCAACCGTCGGACCTTCCAGCTCGCTCCGGACGTATAGATGCATACTTTCCCGGAGATCACGACGAACCACATGGGCGTGGCCACCGCCTCGCCGCTCTTTTTGAAAGTGGTCAGGCTGACAAACCGATGGTCGTCCCAGTTCATCGGTCATCCGGGGGCGGCGGCTCGTGCGTTTGCGCCTCCTGCTCGGCGAGGAGCTCAGGCACCTCGAAAAGCCTCACCGTGGCAGCGCCAAAAATGAACCCGCCAATGTGGGCCATATAGGCCACGCCCCCCTGCTGGACCTGGACCACGGCGCCCACCTCGCTGAACAACTGGGTGAGGAACCAGAACCCGATGAGGAAAAAGGCTGGAATGAACCGCACCGTCACGAACCAGCCGAGCAGCAGAATGGTGCGAATGCGGTCCCGCGGAAAGGTGACCAGGAAACCGCCCAGCACAGCCGCAATGGCGCCACTCGCCCCCAGGTTCGGCACGGTCGAGTCGGGCTCGATCATGACCTGGGCGACCGTGGCCGCCAGTCCTCCCAGGAGGTAGAAGGCCAGGTAACGGCCGGGGCCCATGACGTCTTCGATTTCCGGGCCGAAGACCCACAGGAACAGCATGTTGCCGATGATGTGCTCCCAGCCCGCGTGCATGAACATGGCCGACAAGATGGTCACGAGGTTGTGCCCTGACGAGATCTCGGCCGGCACCATCACCCACTGGCCGATGAAGTCGTCTCCCCCGATCAGCTCGAGAATGAAGACAACCGCGTTCAAGGCGATCAGCAAGGTCGTGATGACGGGGAAGCGGAGCGGCCGGCGGACGGCGTCGCCGAGGGGAATCATGGGGAACCTCCTCCTGGGCCTGCATGTTTCGACGGCTCTCCTGTCGGGGCAGGAGGGTTCCGGACAGATCCGAAGCAGGGGGCCGTATGTGGTACAAGGACGCCATCTTCTACGAGGTACACGTCAAAGGATTCAAGGACTCAAACGGCGATGGCATTGGCGATTTCAATGGCATGCGGGAGACGCTGCCGTACCTTTCCGACTTAGGGATCAACTGCATCTGGCTCCTGCCCTTCTATCCGTCGCCCTTGCGAGACGACGGCTACGACGTATCGGATTACTGCAACGTCCACCCGGCCTACGGCACCTTGGACGACTTCAAAGCCTTCCTGGACGAGGCTCACCGGCGAGGTCTGCGGGTCATCACCGACCTGGTGCTCAACCATACTTCCGACCAGCACCCCTGGTTTCAAGAGTCGCGCAGCTCCCGAGACAATCCCAGACGGGACTGGTACGTGTGGAGCGACGATCCGACCCGGTATTCCGGCGTGCGCATCATCTTCACCGATACGGAGGTCTCGAACTGGACCTTCGATCCCGTATCGAAACAGCACTACTGGCACCGGTTCTTCAGCCATCAGCCCGACCTGAACTACGACAATCCCCAGGTGCGGGCGGCCATCAAGGACGTCATGCGGTTCTGGCTCGACATGGGTATCGACGGCTTCCGCTGTGACGCCGTGCCGTACCTCTTCGAACGGGAGGGCACGAACTGCGAGAACCTGCCCGAGACCCACCTGTTCTTCCGCGAGATCCGCCAATGGGTGGAGAAGAGCTATCCCGACGCCATGCTGCTGGCGGAGGCCAACATGTGGCCGGCCGACGTCTGCGAGTACTTTGGCGGCGGGCGAGAATTCCATATGTGCTATCATTTCCCCATCATGCCGCGACTCTTCATGTCGCTGCGCCAGGAAAACGTCAGCCCGATCGTCGACATCATCGATCAGACCCCGACCATACCGGACAACTGCCAGTGGTGCATCTTCCTGCGCAATCACGACGAGCTCACCCTCGAGATGGTGACCAGCAAGGAGCGCGACTACATGTACACGACGTACGCGGCCGATCGCCAGGCGCGAATCAACCTGGGGATCCGCCGCCGCCTGGCGCCGCTCATGGAGAATGACCTGGACCGCATCAAGCTCATGAACAGCCTGCTGCTGTCGATGCCGGGCTCGCCGATCCTCTATTACGGCGATGAGATCGGCATGGGCGACAATTTCTTCATCGGCGACCGCAACGGCGTGCGCACGCCGATGCAATGGAGCCCCGACCGCAACGCGGGCTTCTCGCGTGCGGATCCGCAGCGGCTGTATCTGCCGCCCATCATGGACGCGGTCTACGGCTATCCCTCGACCAACGTCGAGGCGCAGTCGCGCGACCCGAGCTCGCTGCTCAGTTGGACCAAGCGCATGCTGTCGGTGCGCAAGACCACGCGCGCCTTCGGCCGCGGCGCGCGCCGGTTCCTGCGTCCCGGCAATCGCAAGATCCTCGCATACCTGCGCGAGTTCGGCGAAGACGTGATCCTGTGCGTCGCGAACCTGTCGCGCTCGGCTCAACCGGTCGAGCTGAATCTGTCGGCGTTCAAGGGGCGCGTTCCCGTGGAGATGCTCGGGCGCACGACTTTCCCGCCGATCGGCGAGCTGCCGTACCTTCTGACGCTGTCGGGTTACGGCTTCTACTGGTTCCGCCTGGCGACGGACGCGATCGTGCCGTCATGGCACGAGCACATCGTTTCGATCGACGAGCGCCCGGTGCTGGTGCTGTTCGACGGCTGGATGAGCCTGTTCCGCGACCGGGTGGTGCCGTGGCGCATCGGCATCGCGGAAAAGACCCGCGCGCAGTTCGAGACCGACTCGCTGCCGCGGTACGTCGAGATGCAGCGCTGGTATGCCGGGAAGGGCACGGCCATCGAGCGGGTGCGCATCCTGGATCACGTGCTGTGGGCCCAGGGCAGCATGAGCTGGCTGGTGGCGCTCATCGATCTCGAAACGGCGGGCGAGCACTCCAGCTACTTCCTGCCTCTGGCGCTCGCCTGGGAGGAGCGCG
>DASYBA010000281.1:0-6271 GCA_036501005.1 Candidatus Xenobia bacterium
GTGTTGTCCAGCGCTCGGGCCCGGATGGCGTTGATGACGTTCTGCAGCGTCTGGGAGCTGCCCTGAGCGGCGGTGGGGGCGGTAACCGTTCCCGCCGCGCCGCCGGCGTTGGTGGCCGAGCCGCCGGCACCCCCGGCACCCCCCAGGGCCGCGGTGACACTGCCCCCGGCGGTGCCAGCAGCACTACCGGAAGCCCCGGCCTTGCCCGCCCCGCCGTTGCCCAGCGTGTTGCTGCTGGTGGCCGCCCCCGCGGCGCCGGCTGTACCACTCGAACCGTTGCCGCCGGCCCCGCCGTTGTTCTGGACGGTCCCGGACACCAGGAGTGCCACGTTGGCAAAGATGCGGAAGCCGTTGGTCTTGATGGTGACACCGGAGTTGACCGTGACGGTCGTGCCGTACACGTCCCGGTTGAGAGTGTAGGTGCTGGAGGAGGGCGCTACCCCGAGGATGGTCGTGGTGCCGTCGTAGGTGAGGGCGCCGTCGGCGCCGTTGCCGTAGATGCCCCGGGCGCCGTTCTGCGCCTGCGGGGCCTGGGCTGTCGCCACCCAGGTCGATACGCCGTTCGACTGCAACACCGCGGTGGCCCAGGCGCCGTTGAGCAGCAGGCTACTGCTGCCGCTCACGCTGTCGCCGGCCAGGAGGGTCGTGATGGTGACGCTGGTGTTGGCCGTCGCATCGGTCCGCACCACGGTGAAGGTCTTGCCGGCCCGGTTGGCCGCCGGAGGCAGGGTGATGGTGACGTTTCCGCCCGCGGCGTTCACATACACCACGCCGTCGGCATCCGACACGGCGGTGCTCGACGTGACGATGCGGGTGCGGACGTGGTTCTGCGACAGCTTGGAGAGCGGCAGGTCGGCCGAGATGGTCTCTTGCATTAGTAGTCACCCCCGTCCACGACGATGTCGACCGACTTGCCGGAGGACACGCTGTTGCCCACCGCGGCCAGCAGCATGTCGGCGGACCCCAGCATCAGGAAGTTGTCCGGCGCCCCGATGAGGAAGGGCATGAGGTTGGGGTTGAGCACGTTCAAGGGGACCGTGCTGCTGTTGGCACCCGAGCTGGCCGGCAGGCTGATGGTGGCGATGAGGCTCGCCCGCATCAACTGGCCGGTGCTGGGAAAGGCCTCGGTCGTGTTGTTGGCGGCGCCCAGGGTAAGCGTACCGGAGGCCACCGTAGTCAGGTTGATGGCCTCGTCGTTGGCCAGCGTGGTGCTCCCATAGATGAAGATGCGCTGGTTGGCCAGCCAGCCATCGGCGGTGAAGTCGCCGGCGCTGCGGGTGATGGTCGAGGAGCCGGTCAACTGGCCACTGCCCATGGCGGACCCCAAGGTCAAGGCGGTGGCTCGATAGAGCGAGACCGTCTGGCTGCCCGCCGAGTCGTTGGTGGCGATGTTGACACTGTGAATGCGGCTGCCGTTTGAGCCTGGCGTCCAGATGGGGCGGGGTCGGGCAGCGTGGGCCGCCACAAGCTGGGTCTGCGATGAGCGGTAGGTGCCGATGAATTGCGGGGTGCTGGCCATGATAGGCCTCCTTTACGTGAATTTTTGGACCAGGAACAGGTTGGACGGGGCGTTCACGGCCGCCAGCGCAGCCGCCACCGTGCTGAAGCCGCCCTGGGGGTTGAGTCCCAAGGTGTTCTCAATCGCCAGTACGGCCGCACTCTGGGCGTTCTCGTGGGTGGCGGTGATGACGTCGCCGGTGTTGACGTTGGGCAGTGAATCGATAGAGCTTGGATAGGACATGCAACACCCTCCTTGAGCCATTGATAAACCCTGTCAGGGCTATCTACTTCTTTCTCTCTGACATTCATATCGTATCGCTTCCTGCTGGCAATCGCAAGAGCGTTTTGGCTTGGAAGGTTGGTGTCGTGGTTGGTTCCAAAGTTGCTCAAAAGTTGCCTGATGGTTGCTCGGAAGTTGGTCAAAATTTTTAGAGACAGGGGGAATCCGGCTGAGCTCAGCCAATGCATTGGCCGGAGGTGAGTCAACAGAGGTGTCGCCCTTGGATCGCGAAAAACCCGACGCTGTCAAGGTTGATGTGGAGGCATCAGACGGCACTGTCGCCGAGGCGCTGCTCCGTGCCGCCCGGGTGATTCAGCAGGCCAACCCCGACATCAAGGCGGTGCTGCTCCTTCCATGGCTGGCATCCGTTGCTGGGCGAAACGAAGCGCCGGACCCCCAGCCGGGGGTTCTCTTGACCGAAGACGAGTGGGAACTCCTGGGGTTTCTAGCCCAGGGGCTCTCGCTCAAGCAGATGGCATCTCTGACCAGTCACAAAGTGTCCGCCATCAAGGCTGCCATCAACGACCTGCACGAAAGTCTGGGAGTTTCCGGGCGGGGCGAAGCCATGCGGTTTGCCGTCTCCCGCGGCTTGGCGCGGCCGCAATTGGCTGATGGGACGCCCCTCACCTACGACCAGTGGCGATCCTACTGCCGGGTGGGCGCCAACTTCACGATTGACGCACAATATGGCGACGGAGGATATCTACACTCGATCGCGGTGATTCTGGGTTCGCCGAGAGGTCGCCCGTTCGGTAGGGAGGGGTAGGCCGTCCTCGGCTGTTCCCCAGTTTCTGTACAACAGGCGCAGTGAGTCATCGGCCAACACACCATATAGGGTGGTTACGATAAGAGATGGAACACCTTTGCAAGGCACGGTCCGGTTGGTTTCTGCATGATGGCGCAAATCCCAGAAAATCGGTTCACGGACATTCTGAAGGTGGAGGATTAAGGCCCGATAGGTGGACCGGAGGTCAACCCCAGCGCTATCCAGGCTGAGTTCCATCATGGTTTTGTTACCATCGGTCACATGTATCTTAATCCTGACCGGACTATCGTTAATCGACATGGCATTCACCTCTACTGAAGTAGAATTGATTCTGGGTAGCCCCGCCACCTGCCAGATTGAAGCATCCAGCAGGCTCCTCCACCACCCCTTCCCCGCCTCCCCCTCCAGTTCAACGCCGCCTCCGCCACCCTCCGCTCCGCCGAAGACCACCTGGCCAAGCGCTTTAGCCGCCCCTTCACCTCTCGTCGACCCGCCTGGCGGTCATCGGCGAACTCCGACAACTGCAGGCGGCCACCAGCTTCGGGCTGCAACCGTTTCCACTGGACAGTCGCCCCCGCTTTTCCAAGCCCACGCACGAGACCCTGCTCCCTACAACCCGACCTGGTCGAGAATCCGTTGGATGTCGACTAGCGCCTGGCGGTCACGGCCAGCCACCGGCACCACCGCGGCGAGAGACCCGAAATGGTCCTCCAGGCATTGGAGCAACAGCGCCTTGATGCGTTCCTCGTCGGGCTCGTAGGGCAGCGGGCTGGTTCGATACAGCTCCTCGAGATGCCGCTCCTTGGCCGCGAAGTACTCCCGCACCCGCTCTTCCGACCACTCCCCCCGCCGCACCGCCTTGAGTATTTCCCGGTCCCGCTGCAGATCCAGGTCTCCCTCCGACAGGATCTGCTCACATTCGTTCAATAGCCGCACCAGGTGGTAGGAGTACTTTCTGTCGAACCCGTGCTCAGCGATGTCGGCGGCCCGCTTGCTGCCCGGCTGCGGCGTCTTGGTCGCCATCTTGTGCAACTGGCTGGCCGCATAGCCGGAGAACTTGTGGTAGCAGCCCCGATGTAGAAACAACCGCCGGTGCTCCCGCACCATGTTCCCTACCCGGGTGCAGTGCAAGACGGACGTGTGCGTGGTGAACAGGCTGTCGACGATGTTCGGGTTGTTCTCCATGGCCAGGTGGAAGTATTTGGCCATGCCAAAGATCTGGAAGTCGTACTCCCGCCCATCCGAGTGCTTGAGGTGGTGTTGCTGGTACTGTTCGAAAGGCTGTACCTGTCGCCCAAACCCCGGAATGTTCCCCGCCAGGTGAGGAAAGACCAGCTCCTTGGGTGGAATGCAGAACCCATAGACGTCGATGTCCGATGCGTCGCTGGACACGCCGTACGCCGTGCTTCCCATCATGGTTTCGTACTGGATGGCGTTGGGCATCCAGCGCGGCGGGTGGGCCACGCCAGCCTGTACGAGCGCCGTCAATCGGCTTGGCATGCCCGCTATCGTATCACGTCAGGTGGGGCTTGGCAACTGGGCCAGGGCGTCGGTAAGTTCCCACAAACGCGGGGTCATGCGCAAAATGTTTCAATCGCCTTAACATCCCGTCCCTGGCCCGGGCCCCCTGGCCGGCTATCATGGCAGCATTCGTTCGATATAGAGGAGGAGTGACGCCATGCGCCTGGGACCGTGGGGAGAACAGTTTGCCGCGCAAGAACTGACGCGGCGAGGCTATACCCTGATAGCCACCAATTACCGCAACCGCTTCGGCGAGATCGACATCATCGCCCGCCACCAGGGCGCCGTCGTGTTCGTGGAAGTGAAGGCCCGCCGCACCACCCGCTTTGGCGGCCCCAAGGCCGCCGTCACGCCCACCAAGCGCTTCCGCCTTCGCCGCATGGCCGGCATGTGGATGGCGCAGAATCCACAGGCCGCCAGTGGGTATCGATTCGACGTGTTCTGCCTGCAGCTCGGACCCGACGATCAGGTCCAGTCGGTAGAGGTCGTGACCCATGCCTTCTAAGCTTGCCAACCTGCACAGCTTCGGCCTGCTGGGCATTCGCGGCTACACCGTGCGAGTGGAGGTCGAGGCCTCGGAGACCTCCCTGATGACCTTCCGGATCGTCGGCCTGCCGGATACGACGGTGTCGGAATCCCGCGAGCGGGTGCGGTGCGCCATCCACGCATCCGGATTCCATTTTCCGGCCGGGCGGGTGGTGGTGAACCTGGCCCCGGCCGACGTCCGCAAGGAAGGCCCCCTGTTCGACCTGCCCATCGCGGCCGGCATCCTGGCTGCCTCGAAGGGCTTGAAACCTCGCAGCCTGCAAGGCATCGGCATGGTGGGGGAGCTGTCTCTGGATGGCCAGGTGAGGGCCGTTCGGGGCGCCCTGTCCTTGGCCATGCAAGCGCGCCAGGAAGGCATGCGCGCTCTGGTGCTGCCGCTCGACAACATCGCCGAGGCCTCGCTGGTCGACGGTATCGATTTGTGGCCGGTCCAAACCCTGACCGAGGCCGTTGAGGCCTTGCGCAAAAGCGCGGCACCGTCGTGGACCCGGTCGGAACCCCCGCTGCCCGTCATAGCCCCGGTCGATGCCGACTTGATCGACATCCGAGGCCTGTGGCGGGCGCGACGGGCGTTGGAAGTGGCCGCCGCCGGCGGGCACAACCTCCTCATGATCGGGCCCCCCGGGTCAGGCAAGACCATGCTGGCCCACCGCTTGTCCGGCATCATGCCACCGCTCACCCCTGACGAGGCCTTGGAAGTCATGCAGGTGCACAGCGCCGCGGGCCGCCTGGCCAACGGTCAACCCGTGACCGAGCGTCCCTTCCGGGCGCCCCACCACACCGCGTCAACGGGGGGTATCGTAGGGGGCGGCTCCGTGCCGCGACCGGGGGAGATCAGCCTCGCCCACAAAGGAGTCCTCTTCATGGACGAACTGCCCGAGTTTCCCCGCTCCGTCCTGGAGGTGCTGCGGGAACCCCTGGAGAGCTGCCAGGTCTCCCTGGCCCGGGCCAGCATCACCATCACGTTTCCCGCGGACTTCCTCCTGGTGGCCTGCATGAACCCCTGCCCGTGCGGGCATGGCATGGGCGAGGACGCCGGTTGCAAGTGTCAACGCACCGCCCGCATGCGATATCGGGCGCGCATCTCCGGACCGCTCCTCGACCGCATGGACATGATCGTGGAAGTGCCTCGGGATCATGGGGACGACCCCAGCGAGACCTCTGCGGCGGTGCGGGTTCGGGCGACGGCAGCCCGGGCTCGGCAGATGCAGCGCCAGGGCCGCCCCAACGCGCGCCTGCGGCTGGCCGAGATGCGGCAACACTGCGTCATTGACGACCCCGGCCTGCTCACGGCCGCGGCGCGCACCATGAGCGCCCGGTCGGTGGACCGCGTCATCCGGGTCGCCCGCACCCTGGCCGACCTGGCAGGCTGCGAGCAAATCGAGCCGGAGCACCTGCAGAACGCCCTCCACCTGCGCCTGGGAGAGCACATCCTGGACGCCGCATGGTAAACATTTTGGAGGGCTTGTAACAAATCGGCAACATTCGGCCAACAACCCGTGTGGTAACATTTGCCCGAAGTCACAGAACACTTTTTTCGCTGTTCAACTAGGGAGGAACACCGCATGAATTCGATTTCGACCGGGCTCCGACGCATCGCCGGCCTGCAGGCCAAACCCGCCGCGGCCCAGCCACAAGCCGACCTGAAAGACGTGATC
>DASYBA010000282.1:0-2466 GCA_036501005.1 Candidatus Xenobia bacterium
CTACGTGCTCGCTCCGCCGCCCCGCTACCCGTGGGAGGGCGACAGCAACCCGCTCTTGCAATCTCTCTCCCGCTTTCTCATTCGAGTCAAGCCGGCCCCCCACCGCTACGCCATGTTGAAGCCGTTCCAGCGGGCACCGCACCTGCAGTCGGAGTTCTGCTCTGCCTGCCACAAGGTGTCGCTGTCGGAACCGTTCGACAACTACCGCTGGTTCCGGGGGTTCGATACTTGGGACGAGTACCAGGACAGCGGCGTGTCGGGATTCTCGGCCCGCAGCTTCTACCAGCCGGCGCACCCGATGGAGTGCGCAGACTGCCACATGCCCATGGTGGCGTCGCAGGACTTCGGCAACATCGCAGGCTTCGTCCACAGCCATCGGTTTCCGGCGGCCAACACGGCGCTGCCCACCGTCAAAGGGTGCCCCGAACAGTTGGCCATCACCCGGAAGTTCCTGCAAGGTACCGTCACCGTGGACCTCTTTGCGGCGGGCGACCCGAATGCCACCGTCATGCAGGCTCCCATGGAGTCAGCTCCCATCACGGTCCGCCCCGGGCACAAGCTACGGGTCGACCTGGTCGTGCGCACCCGGGGCGTGGGTCACGCCTTTCCCAGCGGGACGACCGATGCAGTAGAGACGTGGACGGAGTTCAAAGCCACCGATGCCCGCGGCCGAATCATTTTCTGGTCCGGATTCACCCGCCCTGACGGTACCGTGGACCCGACCGCCCATTTCTTCCACACCGTGCTGGTCGATCAGCACGGCAACAAGATCGACAAGCGCAACGCCTGGCAGCGGCGCGCCACTGTCTACAACGAGGCTATTCCGCCCGGGGCTGCCAAGGTCGTGCGCTATAGAATGGACATTCCCAAAGATGCGAAGCTGCCCCTCACGCTGGAAGCCCACCTATGGTATCGAAAGTTCGATTCGTACTTCAACCGCTTCTCTTTTGACGGCCACGTGGACACCCGGGACCCGCAGGCGTTGACCCGCTATGACAAGGGCTGGGACGACCGCCCATGGCGCATTGACGGCGACAAGCACCCCGACATTGCCGCGGTAGCGATATCGTCGGCTCGAGTCCAACTGGGGCCCGGTGCGCACAACCAGGCGCCGCCATGGCCGCTCTGGCAGCGCTACAACGATTACGGCATCGGCATGCTGCTGGCCACCGACTATCGACTGGCCGACTGGGCATGGGAGGCGGTCACGAAGCTCAATCCCGGCGACGCGGACGGCTACGTCAATCGGGCCCGGGCGGCGCTCGGCGAGGGCAGCGACGCCGAGGCTCGGCAGTGGCTCGAACGGGCCTTGAAGCTGGACCCGACGTTCTACAAGGCGCACTACTTCATGGGCCTGGTCGACAAGAATGCGGGCCGTTATGAAGATGCCGCTCGGGAGTTGGAATCCGTGGCCGCCCGGTTTCCAGAAGACCGAGTCGTGCACAACGTCCTGGGCCGGCTCTATCTCCTCCTGGGGCAGTACGACCAGGCCATTGCACACTACCACCGCGTCTTGGATATCGATCCCCAGGACATGACAGCACATCAGGGGCTGATGCTGTCATACGACGGCAAGGGCGACGATCGCATGGCCCGTGAACATGAGGCCCGCTTCCTGCGCTTCCGCCCGGAGGAGACGGAGACGCAATACAACGAGCCCTATCTACTGGCCCACCCCCACGAGAACGTGGAGGCGCAGCCCATCCATGAGCACATCTCCGGCGACTGGCAGCATGCTGGCCATTGAAATAAGAAGGCCCGCCTGACGGCCTGGCAAGTCGTCTCAGCCGGGTAGCAGGCTGGCAAACGTGGCTGGAAGCGGGCTCGAAAAGCTCATCTTGCGTCCGGTACGCGGATGGGGTAGCGACAGTTCCGCGGCGTGCAGGGCCAGGCGTTGGATGGGATCGGCGGTCGATCCATAACGCTTGTCTCCTACCACCGGATGGCCCTGCAAGGCCAGATGGACACGGATCTGGTGCTTGCGTCCTGTTTCCAGTCGAACGTCTACCATGGAATACAAATCTGAAGCTGACCGCACCTGGTAGTGGGTGATGGCCTCCCTGGCATCCGCACATGGACCGGGTGTCGATACCACCTGCAAGGTGGCGGTTTCCCGCAGGTAGCTGCGAATGGTGCCTTGGGCCTCGGATAAACGTCCATGCACGACGGCTACGTAGCGCTTGTCCACCTGACTCCACTCGCCTTGGAGGCTGCGCTTGACAGACTCCGATCGGGCGAAAACGAGCAGACCCGACGTGCCGCGGTCCAGGCGGTGCACGACCCAGACCCGCCCGGTCCTCAGCCAGTCGTTGAGCAAGGCATAGGCGGTCAAGGTCTTCTCGGCGGCCGTCGCAATCGTGAGCAGGCCGGCTGGCTTTTCCACAACGATGATGTCGTCGTCCTGGTGGACGATCCGCAGACCTTCCCCGGGACTGCTCCCCTGCTTCTCAAACGAGATGGTGAGGT
>DASYBA010000283.1:0-6103 GCA_036501005.1 Candidatus Xenobia bacterium
GCCGTGGTGGAGGCGTTCGATACTCGTCCCGTGGTGAAGGAACAGGTGCAGAGCCTGGGGGCCAGCTTCGTCGAGCTGGAAGTGGACCACGCCAACGCCCAAGACGCCGGCGGCTACGCCAAGGAGTTGTCGGCAGATCACATCCAGAAAGAGAAAGAACTTCTCGCCAAGCACTGCAAGGAAGCCGACGTGGTCATCACCACCGCGCTGATTCCCGGCAAGCCGGCGCCGCGGCTCATTCCAGAGTCGACCGTGCAGGCCATGAAGCCAGGCTCGGTCATTATCGACCTGGCCGCGGAAATGGGGGGCAACTGCGAGGTCACCAAACCCGGTGAAGAGATCGTGGTGCACAACGTCAAGATCTGCGGCATCCTCAATCTGCCGGCGCTCTTGCCCTTCGATGCCAGCGCCATGTACTCTCGCAACGTCCTCACGCTGTTGAACCACCTGGCCCCCAAGGGCGAGCTGGTGCTGAATTTCGAAGACGAAATCACCAAGGGCACCTGTTCGACCCACGACGGCAACTTCATCAATCCGCAGGTCAAGGCGATGATGGAGGCCCAGACGGCCAAAGCGGCCTCTTGACGTCGAGTTTACACTAGCCAAGCTTCAATATGGAGTAGATATGAACGAGGTATACGTTGGCCTGTACATCCTGGTACTGGCCGTCTTTATCGGGATCGAGGTCATCTCGAAGGTGCCTGCCGTGCTGCACACCCCGTTGATGTCCGGCACCAACGCGGTGCACGGCATTATTCTCATCGGCGCGTTCCTGGTGCTGGGTGAAAGCGACCCGGGCACCGACACGCTGCAGTTCGTCGTCAGCGCCATCGCCGTGGTGATGGCGACGTTGAACGTCGTGGGCGGCTTCGTCGTCACCGACCGCATGCTGCAGATGTTCAAGAAGAAGTCAGGACCCCAGAAAGCATGATTGACGAGACAGTCGCGAAAAACATCATCGACGGAGCCGGCCTGGTCGGTGCCATCCTCTTCATTGTCGGCCTCAAGCGGCTGAGCAACCCGGCCACGGCTCGAGCCGGCAACCAGATGGGCATCGCCGCCATGGTCGTGGCGGTGCTGGCCAGCCTCATCGACCCGCACATTCACCCTGGTAATTTTGGCTGGATTTTCCTGTTTTTCATCGTTCCAGCAATCTTCGCCTGGTGGCTTTCCAAGACCGTCGCCATGACGGCGATGCCGCAAATGGTCGCCTTCTTCAACGGCATGGGCGGCGGGGCGGCGGCCCTGGTGTCGGCCGTCGAGTTCGTCTATGTCGTGCGCAAGGGTGAGACGGGCGAGGCGCCCCTGACCATCCTGCTGGGCACCATCATCGGCGCCATCACCCTGACCGGCAGCATCATTGCCTGGGGCAAGCTGCAGACGCTCATCTCTGGCAAGCCGATCACCTATCCGGGCCAGAAAGTGGTCAACGGGCTGCTCTGGCTCGGCGTCGTCGTCCTGGCGGTCTGGACGGGCTTCAACATGGTGCCGGGCGCGGTCGATCCGAATGCCGGTGCGGCCTTCGGGATCATGATGCTGCTGGCGGCCCTCATCGGCATCGGCATGGTGCTGCCGATCGGGGGCGCCGACATGCCCGTCGTCATTTCGCTGCTCAACAGCTTCACGGGTCTGGCCTGCGCCCTGACGGGTTTCTCGGTGCACAGCTACGTGCTGGTCATCGCCGGTATGCTGGTGGGCGCCTCGGGTACCTTGCTGACGCTGCTGATGTGCAAGGCCATGAACCGGTCTCTCGGCAACGTGCTGTTTGGCGCCTTCGGCGGCGGCGGGGGCGAGGCCTCGGCGGCCGGCTCAGCGGATGCCGGTGGCGAGATGAAGGAAATCACGGTGGAAGACCTGGCCCCGCTGCTGGCCTACTCGCACAGCGTCATCGTGGTACCGGGCTACGGCATGGCCGTCGCCCAGGCGCAGCAGACGGTGCGAGAGCTGACCGAGATCCTGGAGAAGAAGGGCGTGGAAGTCAAGTACGCCATCCACCCGGTGGCGGGCCGCATGCCAGGCCACATGAACGTGCTGCTGGCCGAGGCCAACGTGCCCTACCCCCAGCTTTTCGACATGGAAGACATCAACCCCGACTTCGAGAAGACGGACGTCGCCCTGGTCATCGGCGCCAACGACGTGACCAACCCGTCAGCCCGCTCCGACCCCAAGAGCCCCATCTACGGCATGCCCATCCTGGACGTCGACAAGGCCAAGACGGTCGTGGTCATGAAGCGCGGGCGAGGCACCGGCTTCGCCGGCGTCGACAACATCCTGTACGGCATGGACAACACCCGCATGCTGTTCGGCGACGCCAAGCAGACCCTCACCAAGCTGGTCCAGGAGGTCAAGACCCAATAGACTGGCGCACGCAGCCCTTCGTCCGAGCCGTTCTGGAAGAGCTCCGGGGCGGCTCGGCCTGGCTCGTCGGCGGGGCGGTGCGAGACCTTCTGCTGGGGCAAGAGGTCCTGGACTACGATCTGGCGGTCCAGGGGGACGGGTTCGAGCTGGGGCGGCGAGTCGCGCGCCGGTTGCGCGCGGCTTTTGTGCCGCTGGATGAGACCCGCGGCATGTCGCGGGTCGTGCACAAGCCGGTGCAGATCGACTTTGCCTCCTTGACGGGCGACTCGATAGAGGCGGACCTCTCGCATCGCGACCTGACCATCAACGCCATGGCCATGGAAGTGGGCGGGCAAGGCCGGCTGATCGATCCAACCGGGGGTCAGGAAGACCTTCGCACCGGCTGGGTGCGGGTGCCAGCCGCCGAGGTGCTGGACGACGATCCCCTCCGCATTCTGCGCGTCTTTCGCTTTGCGGGCAAATACCGCTATCGGATACAAGAAGAGACCTTGTGGGCGGCCGCCAGTCGAGGCGCGCTCCTGCGGGCCGTCTCTCCGGAGCGGGTGCGGGTGGAGCTTTTCAAGATCCTGGGGTGCGACCCGGCCGTCCCCTTGCTGTCGGAGATGGCGGCCATCGGCGTGCTGGGCATCGTGCTGGAGCCCTTCGGCGGGTTGGCCGTGGACGGCCTGGAACGAGCCTGGCGGCTGGAGGGTCGGGCCTTCAGTCCAGGCCTGCGCTCCTGGCTCGTGGAGAATCAGGGGGAGGAGCGTACCCGGCGGTCGCTGTTGAAACTCCTGGCGCTGAGCGCCCAGCCCCACGGCCAGGGCGCGTCGGCCTTGCGGCTGTCGGCGCGAGAAGTGCGCTCCGTCGAACGCCTGGCCCACGTGGGCCCCCTGTCGACAGACGACTGGGAATCCTGGTTCCCCCTCTTCGAGGCCTGCCAGAACGACAGCCCCGGTGCGGCCCTGCTAGCCGGCTTTGACGACCCGTGTGTCGAGGACCTGTTCGCCCGCTGGCAGGCCTGGATGGCCGCGGGCAAGTCGCCGCTGCTCAAAGGGCAGGACATCATGGCGCTGACGGGCCTCAAGCCGGGCCCCGCCGTGGGACAGTTGACCATGCTGCTGCGCCGCGAACACGCGGCCGGTCGGGTCACGTCACCCGAGGCGGCCGCCGACTTTCTAAAGCGCCAGTTGTAGGGCGGGCTGGTAAACGCCCTCGAACACCTTGACGGCCGGCCCCGTCATGTAGACGTTGCCGTCTTCTCGCCAGGCGATGCTGAGGGGCCCGCCGGGCAGGTGCACGGTCGCCTCCCGGCCGCTTAGCCCGCACAGGTTGGCTGCCACCAGGGTGGCGCAGGCCCCGGTGCCACAGGCCAGCGTGGGCCCGGCCCCTCGTTCCCACACCCGCATGGCCAGTTGTCCCGGCCCTCGCACCTCGACGAACTCGACGTTGGTGCGCTGTGGGAAGGCGAGATGATGCTCCAGGGGACGTCCCCATGCTTCCAACGGCACCTGATCCAAGGGCGGGGCCCCGGGCATGTCGGAAAGGAAAATGACGCAGTGCGGATTGCCCATGGAGACAGCCGTTACCGGATAGACCCGGTCGCCGACCGTCAGCTTCTCACGCACGACCCGCGGCGCCGGATCGCCGGTCATGGGAATTTCCTGGCGAGCCAGGTAGGGGGGGCCCATGTTGACCTCCACCGCGACCAACTCGCCGTCTCGCATGACCAGCCGAGGCCGCATGACGCCTCCCAGCGTCTCGATGGCGAAGCTGGTCGCCCGCACCAGGCCTCGCTCCCACGCCCACATGGCCATGCACCGGATGCCGTTCCCGCACATGCGGGCCTCGCTGCCATCCGAGTTGACGATGCGCATGCGAAAATCAGCCTGCTGCGACGGCTCGGCGATGAGCAGGCCGTCGGCGCCCACCCCGAAGTGGCGGTCGCACATCCGAATGGCCAGCTCGGCGGTATCGGTCAGCGGCGACTGCGTTGCATCGAGCAGGATGAAGTCGTTGCCCAGCCCGTGCATCTTGACAAAGTCGAGACCCATGGCGTCACGCTGGGGTGTCGGCGGCGACGGTCTGATCGGGACCTCCCTTGGCCGCCTGGTGGGTGGCCATTTCCTTGAAGGCGTCCGACAGGAACGCAAAACTCATGGTCTTGAGACACTGCACCGTGGTCACAGCGTGTTTGTAGACCATCTGGAGCTTGCCTTCGGGGCTTTCCAGAAAGATGGTGAAATTGTCGAAACCCTTGACCGTGCCCTTGAGCTGAAACCCGTTCACGAGGTAGACAACTACGGCAGCTTTCTCTTTCTTGACCTGGACGAGAAACCCATCTTGCAGGTTGAGCTGCACAACGACCCCTCCCTTTCTCCCCTCGCCCGTGCGAGGATACCGGACCGGTGGTCCGTGGTTTGTGCTTTCTTTCAAGCACGGGGTATTTCCTGTGGCCACGTCACCGTGCGTTCTACCTCGATGCGGAGCATCAGCTCAAACCGCATGTCGCGATAGGGCGGGTAGCGGGCCCGCAGGGCGGCCAGGACGTCGGGGGTGATGTCGACCAGCTCCGCCCGCCCGTGCACCTGGAGGAAGGCTAGCTGCGACCAGTCGTCGCTGTATCGATCGACCAGCACGCACACCTGCGGGTTCTCCAGGATGTTGCGGACTCTCTTGAGCTGGCGCACGTCCACCCGCTTGGGCTTTTCGTCCAGTGCGATGTAGATGTGCGAGCCGTCCCAGTAGAAGCAGACCGGCACGCAGTGCGGACGACCCTGCGCATCGGCCGTCGCCAGCCGCGCGACCGGGCACGTCCGGAGGAGCTCCTCAGCTTTCTTTGTCCTCATAGGCGGTGCGGAGGTTCGATATGACGGCCGGATCGGCCAAGGTGGTGGTATCGCCCAGCACCCGGCCCTCGGCGATGTCGCGCAGCAGACGGCGCATGATCTTGCCGCTGCGGGTCTTGGGCAGGTCGGCGGTGAAGTGGATTTCGTCGGGGCGGGCAATGGCGCCGATCTTGTGGGCTACGTGCTCCCGCAGTTCCTGGTTCTTGGCCGGCGTGCCCTCGACGCCCAGCTTCAAGGTGACGAAGGCGCTGATGCCTTGTCCTTTGATCTCGTGGCTGCGTCCGATGACGGCCGCCTCGGCCACGTCGGGATGGTCGACCAGGGCGCTCTCCACTTCCATGGTGCTGATGCGGTGGCCGGCTACGTTCATGACGTCGTCGACCCGTCCCAGCAGCCAGAAGTAGCCTTCGGCGTCGACCTTGCAGCCGTCGCCGGTGAAATAAATGCCGGGAAAGCGGCTCCAGTATTGATCGACATACCGTTGCGGATCGCCCCAGATGGTGCGCAGCATGGCGGGCCACGGGCGCTTCAATACGAGGTAGCCCGCCTTGGTGCCTTTGGGCACGGGATTGCCCTGGTCGTCGACCACTTCGGCTTGAATGCCGGGGAACGGAAATGTAGCAGATCCGGGCTTGGTCTCGGTGATGCCGGGGAGCGGGCTGATCATGATCATGCCGGTCTCGGTCTGCCACCACGTATCGACTATCGGACAGCGCTCTCCCCCGATATGTCGATGGTACCACATCCAGGCTTCGGGGTTGATGGGCTCACCCACCGATCCGAGCAGCCGGAGAGAAGACATGTCGTGTTTCTCCGGATATCTGGGCCCCCATTTCATGAACGCCCGGATGGCGGTAGGAGCGGTATAGAACACGGTAACCCGATACTTTTCGACCAACTTCCAGAACCGATCCTTG
>DASYBA010000284.1:0-3158 GCA_036501005.1 Candidatus Xenobia bacterium
CATGGTCGAACAGTTTCGCCGCGAGGCCCAGATGCTGCATCTCTTGCAGCACGACAACCTGCCTCGGGTGCACGACTTTTTCGAGGAGGGCGGGCGCCACTATCTGGTCATGGACTACATCCAGGGCGTCACCCTGGAAGAGACCATCCGCTTTGAGCCTGCCTCCGAGGCGCAGGTGCTGGGCTGGTCCCAGGAGCTCTGCCAGGTGTTGGACTACCTGCACACCCACAGCCCGCCCATCATCTTCCGGGACCTCAAGCCCAGCAACATCATGCTGGGCGACGACGGCGGCATCAAGCTCATCGACTTCGGCATCGCCAAAGACTTCGACGTCGACACGGGGCGGGGGACGAGAACCACGGTACGCGGCGCCGGTACCCCCGGCTTTGCGGCACCTGAACAGTACGGGACCGGCACCGACGTGCGCACGGACATCTACTCGCTGGGCGCCACCCTGTACTGCCTGCTGACCCGCAGCATCCCGCCCGACGCCACCGATCGGGCGGGTGGTGCGTTAGACCTGAAGCCGTTGCCGGAACTGCGGCCCGACGTGAGCGCCCAGACCGCTCAGGTCATCGGGAGCATGATGTCGCTCAACCGCAACCAGCGTCCCGGATCGATCCGGGAGGTGGCGGAGGCGCTCGGGCTCGCACTCCTCGATCGGGCTTCCGGTCCTCGGTCGGGTCCCCGGACCGCACCGGTGCCCGTGCCAGCGGGCGCCGCGACGCCCAATGGGGCGACCGTGCTGTCGGCCATGGCGCGCCAGGCGGCGGAGACCAACCGCCCGGCCCCCAGTCCGGCCACCACCTCGCCGGCGACTCGGCTGGAGGCCGCTCCGGTGACCCGCGCGCTGCCGCCGGCCGGGCCTGCTCGTGGACCGCTGCTCGCCGCCGTGGGGGCGTTGGTCCTGGCGATAGGGGGCGGCGGGTACTGGGTCACCCACCAGACCTTGGACGTCAGGTCCGAGCCGAAGGGTGCCGAGATCGTTCGGGCCGGCGTGGCAGGCCCGTATCCCAAAACGCCCCATCGGTTTTCGGGGCTGATGTTGAACAGCCATTTCGAGGCCACGCTCAGACTGCCCGGGTACAAGCCGGCCCCGGTGGCGGGCGAGGCTGGGCACCCCATGGCCAATGCGACGCTGGAGCCGATGACCCGGGAGCTGTGGGTGTCCAGCAGCCAGGCTGCCTGGTTGTCCATCGATGGGCAGGACCAGGGACCGGTCGGCCGGCAGCCGACGGCCTACCAGCTTGCGCCCGGTCCTCACAACCTGGTGGTGAGGCCCAAGGACGAGGAGCACTTCCAGGCGCCGCTAGCCCGTACGGTGAACGTGCCCTCGGACGGCGATCCGAAGCCGGAGACCTTTCCGATAGGCAGGTTGCCAGGCCACCTGACCGTCATGGTCCCGAGGGGGGCGCACGTCACCGTCGCAGGACACGAGGCTGACGGCCCGCGGGCGGACTTTCCCACCTTGCCGGCCGGGAAGGTGCAGGTCACGGTCACCGGAGGCGGCTACCAGGAGGCTCAGACCAGACAGGTCGACATCCCCCCGGGGGCCAAAGGGAGAATTATCGCTTTCAAGCCGCCCGAAGCACCGGTCAGGCCGGTGGTCCAACCAGTGTCCGCCGCGGGGCCTTCGAGGCCGCACCCGCAGGCCGCCCACACGGTGGTGGTCATGCCAGCCCCGGTCGCGCACCCGGGCATCACGGGCCATCCGCGCAGACCCCCGGTCCGGCCCATCGTGCGCCGACCGGTCAGAAGAAAGCCGCACCCGAAGAGACCGCACCCCCTGCTACAGCAGTGGCTGAGGCATCACCCGCGTCCCTAGACGTGCATCGGAAAGAGGGCGATGAGGTAGTCGGCCAGATCGATGCCGGGGATGCCGCCCTGGCGCACGGCCTCGATCTCCCGGCCATTGCGCATGCCTTCGATATGGCCGCTCTGGTCGCTGCCCACGTAGGAGTCGTTGCCTACGCTGCCGGTGAAGTTGACGTCCAGCACGAGCTTGCTGGCGCTGATGCTGATGGGGGTGCCGTCGTCCAGTGCGCCGACCACCGTGTCGGTATCGCCCTGCTTGGTGCGGTCAAGCGTAATGCCGCTGTTCCCGTAGCTGCCGCTGATGTGGCGGTTGTCGCCGCCCGTGTCGGTGACGATGAGATCGACCGCGTCGTTACCGTTGGTGCCTTTGATTTCGACGCCAGACCCGTCTGAGGTGACCCCCGCCCCCAGCGCGATGTGGCGATGGCCGCACCAGCCATCGATGCTTAGACTGTTCATACGGTTCGCATTATAGCCGCGGCGGGTCGACCTGGGAGACCCGAGATGTTAACAACTGGACACGGTGCCAAGGAAACGCCAGGCGGGCTCTTGAACCCATC
Organism: Candidatus Xenobia bacterium; assembly: GCA_036501005.1. GTDB lineage: Bacteria > Vulcanimicrobiota > Xenobia > RGZZ01 > DASYBA01 > DASYBA01. Next base: position 2,376 of record DASYBA010000284.1, read on the forward strand.
GCCGTGGACGCACTGGTCGGAAAGGGACTCAAGATCCTCTGGCCATCCGACGAACTGCTGCTGTTCTATCAGGCTTGCCAGGCGCTGGGCGGGCGCCGGTGGGACCTGCTGGAAGAGCGGAGCGTGGTGGGTCTCCTGCACTTGTTGACGGAACTGGGGCTGCCCGGGGAGCGGGGGCTCAACCTCGACCGTCCCCCGACTGAGCTGACCACGCCCGAGGGCGTCCGGTTTTTGGCGAAGCTGGTCGAGACCATCTCACAAGAGATCCAGGTCGATCCGCCCGCCGAAGCCCTGCTGGGCACCGGTTGGACCCACGAGCGACGCATTCATTGGCTGGCCCGGCTGGGCGAGTTCTACGAGATGCTCCGCCGCAGTGCAGACGAAGGCGTGGTGCCGCCCTACCCGGTCCTTCTCTCCAACGAGGACGCCATCGAATGCCATCTCTACGTCATCCTGGCCTACCTGGACGACATCACGGAAATGCCCGGGACGTCTCGGACTGATCGTCTAGGCGTCATCAATGCGGTCATCGACTACCTCAGGAAGACCGGGCTGGCCTCACGAAAACCCGATCTGCTGTCCCGCCTGCATCAGGAGCGGGACCGCTTGGAGAAGGCCGGATAACTGAACAGCGTCCTATGGGCCGGCGGCTGCCACGAGCCGGTGCGGGCCACGTGCACGTGGGCGCCGTCGGCTTCGATGGTCGTCCGGGAGAAGGCGCCCTGCTCATAGTCCGGCGTGGTCCCGTCGTCTTCGTACCAGGTGCCGTGGGCCTTCCCCTGG
>DASYBA010000285.1:0-4797 GCA_036501005.1 Candidatus Xenobia bacterium
TGTCGGCCCTCGAATACATTCACACCATGCATCCGCCCATCATTCACCGGGACATCAAGCCGTCCAACATGTTGAGACGGAGCAAGGACGGCCGCATTCTCCTCATCGATTTCGGCATTGCTCGGGCCACCAATCCCAAAGAGCACTACTGGATTGGCACGCCGGGGTATGCCCCCGCCGAGCAGCAGGCCGGCAAGCACGAGAGTCGGTCGGATCTGTACGCCGTCGGAGCGTCCATGCACGAGCTTCTGACGGGGATTCACCCGGCCGGGTTCGACTTCCCTGGGTTCGACGATTGCGGCGTGAAAGTGCATCCCAAGCTGGAAGAGGCCGTGGGCTGGGCGCTGGCCACCTTTCCGGAGGAGCGGATTCCTGACGCTGGAACGTTCCGCAGCCGCCTCGAGGAGGTCCTGGGGTACTCGCCGGTGGCGCAGGCCGAAACCGGGTTCAGTTTTGCCACCGCGGTCGACAACCTCAAGCGCTACGTCATCGACGCGCAGTTGAAGGCGCTCAATGAGCGCTACGGCAACGAAAGCATGACGCCTTACTGGCCGGCCAAGCTGGACTACCTGGTCTTCACCCTGGGCCAGGCGCCGCCCATCGAGCTCATCATCAAGCGCAACGACACCACCGAGCGTATCGAATTCCTGGAAAAGCAAGGCATTCTGTCGCCGCAGACGCTGGGCAGCATCGACCCCCGGAGCGAAGAGGACCTGGGCAAGATCCCCGGCATCTTCGAGCAGTTCTGCGCAGACTACGAGCAGTCGAAGTTCGCGTTTTAGGGCGTGGGCGTAGGACTCGGCGTCTTGCCGTCGACTTTCTCCTCGACCCCCATTTCCTCGCGGGCACTGAGGAGAGGCTTGCCATCTGCCCCCGTCACCCAGGTGTCGCGTAGTTTCCGCTCCACCAGGTAATGGTGGGCCACCTGATACAAATCGTACCCATCCCAGGTCTCTTGCTGGAAAACATCGACCTGCAGGTGCGTGCTGTCAAGGGTCCGCACGGCACCGGCTGCGACTCCCATGGTGCAAGAGGCGTGGTGATCCGCGATGGCCTGCCAGGCGACGGCCAAGTCGTCACGGCCTTTGGTGGCGCCGTCATCGGTCTTCAATTGGAAATCGGGAGCGACCTGGGCCATCATGGCGGTGATGTCGTTGTGGCGCAGATCTTCGACCCAGGCATTGTAGCGGGGCTTCACGCTGGCTCTAGCCGCCTCCGCGTCGGCATCATACAGGGCCGCACGGACATTTTTGATGTATGGACCAATGGAGCCACTGTCGAAACCGATTTCAAGCGTCATGGATGTCGAAGTGGCCGGGGCGATGAACTCATGGACCTTGGCTTTCTGATCTGTCGATTTGATTTTGAAATGCCTGACAAGATCTCCAATCGTCACTGTCAATGCCTGCTCCGGAGGGCCCTCGTTGTCGGCCCAACTGACAAAGCTGACCCGATACGATTTGCCGGGCACGGTCTGAATCGAAGTCTGAATGGCGCCACTGTCCTGCAGCCGAAAAGTGCAGGGCGCCCCGTCCTTCCAGTAGGACAGGGATGCCACGCCTCGCGTCACCTGCCAAGGGGGCACAAGAGAGCTACCGGGCTTCATATCGAGTACATAGGCCCCGGCATGCTCAGAATAGCCGGGCATCTTCTTGGCCTGCTCGAGGGAGGGATGTTCACGCAGGTCCCCGTTTCGGACGAGGTTGTCGGTCTGTGCCCACAGATGGGCGGAACCCAGCAGGACGGCTAGAAGAAAGAAACGTTTAGCGAGATTGTGCATGGCAACCCCTGTTCGAGAGAGTCCTTGAAGGCTCCTATCCATTCGGTGAAGCCCTCGCTGCGCAACCATACGGAATGGTTGCACTGCCCTCTTGCAACCATTCACGGAGGTTGCCATGCTAAAGGCGCTTGCGTCGCGTTCTAGGGCGTCGCGGGCGGCGTCCTGCCGTCGGCCCCCGTCACCCAGATATCACGCAGTTGCCGTTGCACGAAATAGTGGTGCGCCACTTGGACTCCAGTTTGCCTTGGGCTCGGGTCGATAGATCTGGTCGCCGATCGTCACTAGGATGGGCTGCAAGGAAGGCCCTTCATGGCAACGAGAATCGTCAATGCGCGCATGACGCCAAGAAGCATCTTTCCAGGCAGCTCGATGACGCACACGCCGGCAAGAAGATTGTCCTGGCCAAAGTGGCAAGCCCTACGCCCGACGGGTGCCCTGGCAGACGTCCGCAGCGACCCCTGGGTTTCCTGAGACTGGCTGTGCCTGATAGCTTCTTCGAAGCGCTGCCGGAAGAGTTGGGATCTGGGAAGCGAGCAACCATTAAACGTGAGGACGGCGCCGGGCATCCTGGAGAGCCTGACTCTGGTGACCGCCGATCCAGCGTTCCGAGAGTTTCCTGTCAAGACGCTTTGGTGGGGGCTCGGCTCAGGGTAGGATGTGCAGGGGAAGGAGACTTCCTGGAGTAACCTGCAAGCCGGTTCAACTGTGCCACGCGAGGCTGAGCGCTGGACACGGAGGCCCCTCGCCCCGACTACCTCGAACCCGTGGAGATTTGATGCGCCGCCTGGTTCTGCCCGCCGTCTTCCTGGCCGATCTGCTCATGGTCTGGTTGTTGCGCGGCTGGGATTACTTTCCGTTCGCGGCCACATTCGGCCTGAGCCTCCTCCTCACCATGGTGTTCTCGCCCCTGGTGCAGGCGCTCGCTATTCGCATGGGCGCCATGGACAAGCCCAACCCCCGCAAAGTGCACAAAACACCCACTCCACTGTGGGGCGGCATCGCCATCTACCTCAGCTTCTACACGTCGGTGGCCATCATTCTGCTGTTCTTTCTCAACCGGGACATGGCCGCATCGCTGGCCCACATCGCCGGCGGCATCACCGGCAGCTCGGCCACGGCCATCATCGGGTTCCAACAGGCCTCCGCCCGCCTGAACGTGCTGGGCCTGTTCCTCGGCGGCACCCTCATGTTGATCCTCGGCATGGTCGACGACAAACTGTCCATCTCGCCCAAGGTCAAGCTGGTGGGCCAGCTCGCCATCTGCGCCATCCTGATCGCCTGCGGCGTTCGTATCGAATACATTCGCAATCCGTTCCATACCGAGGTGGTGTATTTCGACAGGTGGCTGATTGCGGCCGGCACCGTCTTCTGGCTGGTGGGCATCACCAACGCCATCAACCTGCTGGATGGGCTGGATGGCCTGTTGGCTGGCGTGGCCGCCATCTCCAGCGCCCTGTTCTTCCTCATCGCGCTCAGCCAGGGCCAGTACCTGGTGGCTTTGCTCCTGGCCGCCTTGTGCGGTGCCACGCTGGGTTTCCTGCGAGACAACTTCAACCCGGCCCGCGTCTTCATGGGCGATACTGGGAGCCTCCTCATCGGCATGCTGTTCGCATCGCTCTCCATCATGGGCTCGCTCAAGACGAACACGACTCTCGCCGTCCTGGCCACCGCCTTCGTCATGGGCGTGCCGATATTGGATACGTCGATGGCCATCGTCCGCCGGCTGCTCAAACGCCAGCACATCTTTTCCGCTGACAAGGAGCACCTGCACCACAAGCTGCTCGGCCGAGGCCTGAGCCAACGCCAGGCAGTCTTGTTCATCTACGCCGTCAATGGCCTCCTAGGCCTGACGGGCGTGTACTTTGCCTTTCTGCACCGCTGACGGCGTCTTGATGAGGCTCGAGCTGCGGGCCACCCGCCGTGAGCGCGCCAAAGACAGGCACCGCACCTTGGTGAGCGGTTGGTGAGCGGCCCCTGGTATCCTCTGGACATCGAAAGCGTGAAGGAGGAAACCACCCATGACACTCTTGCAAGCGATGTTCGGCGGCCAGTCCAACCCCAACGCCGGCCCGCGGTGGCAGCAGTACGACCAGGCCCTGAAGAATGACCTGGAGCAGAACCTGGCCCCCGGTGAGTTTTCCCACGCCAGTCCCCCCGAGCAGAACCGCATGCTGGGCAAGGTTCATCACCAGGTGCCTGACCCCACCCAGGCTCGAATGACCCCACACGACAGCTTTACCCCCAGCCAGGAATGATCCCCGGCATGGTCCCCGAAAGGGCCTGCCATGGACGACGACCGTATCGGCAAGTACCTGGCCTACGTGCTGCGGCACCGTCCCGATGAGCTGGGGTTGACGCTCGATCCGCAGGGCTGGGTCGACGCCGCACAGCTCCTGGAACGCATGCCCGATCGCATCAGCATGGCCGATCTGGAACGCATCGTGGCACACGACGCGAAGGAGCGGTACAGCCTGAGGGAAGGCCGCATCCGCGCCAACCAGGGACACTCCGTGGCCGTCCAGGCCGTCGACCTGACCCCGGTGGAGCCCCCTCCCCTGCTCTACCACGGCACCACCGCAGAAAGTTGGCAGGCCATCCAGAAGAGTGGAGGTCTTCGTCCCATGGCCCGCCACCACGTCCATCTCTCCGCCACGCCGGAGGCCGCGCAAGAAGTGGCCGGCCGGCACCGGCGCCAGCAACCCGTGGTGCTGGAAGTCGACGCGGCCCGCATGACCGGCCGCGGTCACGCCTTCTTTCGCTCGGCGAACGGGGTCTGGATGGCCGACACCGTTCCCCTCCAATTTCTCACCCCAAGATTGGGCATGAAGTAGGCAGGAGATTATCTCGTGACCACCGAACCGTTCGTGCAAAATTTCACAAGGTCCGTGGAGAGACGTGCCTAAGCAACCTCAGGACGCCGACCCCCCTACCGGAAGCCACGCTGATGGAACGGGAGCCGACGCTCAGTTTCGAGACCCTGAGGAACTGGCGGCCCACATCAAGGCGCTGCAGGCCAA
>DASYBA010000286.1:0-7972 GCA_036501005.1 Candidatus Xenobia bacterium
CCTGCTGCCAACTGCTGTAGGACTTCACGCCCACCGAGTTCATGCTGGTCGCCCCGGGCGCATCCTGGGTGGTGTTGAGCGGATTGTAGTGGGCGCTGTTGTTCCAGTTGCCGCCTTCGCGGTTTTCCCAGTTGACGATGCTCTGGACGTTCTGCGAGCTTTCCGGGTCGCCCAGCGACTTCAACAGGGACTTGGCCCAGTCGGTCTGGTTGCTGATCTGACCGGGATCGCCGACCGTCGGGCTCGAGGAGGGAGCCCCGGAGGAGCTGGTGGGAGCCGCCCCGCCCCCGCCGCCGCCCCCGCCGCCGCTGTCGCCGCCGCCGGAGGATGGAATTCCGCCCCCCCCGCCGCCGCCCGACGAAGGGATACCGCCGCCGCCCCCGCCGCCCATGTCGTTGGCGATGTTGTCGGCCGGGTTTGCATCGTCGCCGCCGCCCTGCCCCTGGCTCTGCTGCTGCATCTGCTGAATCTCCTGCATCAGCATCTCGACCATCATCATCAGCTCTTGAATTTCCTGCTGGGGGTTCTGCTGGCCCTGGCCCCCTTGCTGCAACTGGGCCAGTTGTTGCTGCTCGGACTGCAGTTCCTGGCTCAGACCGGCCACGTCGCTGCCACCCACACCAGGCAGAGCGCCCATGCCGGGGGCGCCAGAGAACCCAGGAAACGCCGGGAATCCAGCGCCGGTCGGAAGCCCGGGGGATCCAAGTCCGCCCATTGCCCCCATCGCCTGAAAGGGAGAACCTGTCTGCGCCATTGCCGCACTACCTCCTGTGGTGAAACGCTCTGTCCCTATTTTACGGGTAGTGAAGGGCGTTGTCGCCGCCAGGCTGGTAAAAACATGTGTTCAGTTGTTGCAATACTTGTGTGGGTTTGTTAAAAGAGTGGGATTTGAACGCGAAAAGGCCCTGACGATCCGTCAGGGCCTTCAACATCGTCGTCGACTAGATGGAAGAGTAGCCGCCGCCGCTCCAGGTGCTCAGCCCGTGGGCGGCGCTGCCGTTCTGCAGCCCCTTGCCCGACTTGAGCGCGCCCAGGATGTCGTTGTAGTCGCCGTTGTGCAAGGTATCGATGGTGGCCTGGTTGCCTTCCTTCCAACTGGTGTAGGATTTCACGCCCACACTGTTCATGCTGGTCGCACCGGGGGCGCTCTGGGTGGTGTTGAGCGGGTTGTAGTGGGCGGTGTTGTTCCAGTTGCCGCCTTCCCGGGCCGCCCAGTTCACCAGGCTGGAGACGTTTTGCGATGACTCTGGGTCGCCCAGGCCTTTGAGCAAGGACTTGGCCCAGTCGGTGGAGTTACTGATCTGGCCAGGGTCTCCCACGGTGGGACTGGATGTTGGGCTGCCAGTCGACGCGGCGCCGCTGCTGGAACTCGAGCTGCCCACGCCGCCCGACGAAGGAACGCCGCCGGAGGAGGGAACGCCGCCGCCCCCGCCCGACGAAGGAGCTCCGCCACCGCCCCCCATGGAAGGCAGGCCGTTGCCGCCGATGTTCGGCATGTCGTTGGCAATGTCGTCGCCCGGGCTCGAGTCTCCGCCGCCGCTGCTGCTCTGCTGTCCTTGCTGCTGTTGGCCTTGTTGCGCCTGCAGCTCTTGCATGAGCATTTCGACCATGGCCATGAGGCCGCCCACCTGGCTGTTGCCGCCGTTCTGCCCCCCCTGCTGAGCCAGGGCCAGTTGTTGCTCCTCGGTTTGCAGTTCGGCGCTCAGGCTGGCCATGTCGGCGCCAGCGCCCATGCCGGCAAGCCCGCCCCCGACGGTCGGGGCACCGGCCCCCAGTCCGGAAAATCCGGGCATCCCGGAGAAGCCCGGCATCCCGGAGAAGCCGCCCATGCCCGTCGGACCCTGAAGAGCTGCGATACCCTGCACCTGAGCACCTGATGAAAACGCCATTTGAGCGACCTCCATAAACTCTGTGGTTTGATTATAGCGAATATGACCAGCTTCGCACGGGGTCCAATTGTAACCACGGTGTGAACTGCTCTCCAGAGTGTTGATTTTTGCGCAATATGTGTTACTAATTCAGTTAGGAGATCGCAAGAACTTGCAACCATGGGGAGCAGGGAAGACCATGGCCTTGAAGAACCTTCAAACAGAGCCGCTGACGATGGCTTGCGAAGCCGAGGTGACGCAGATGGACGAGCCTTCTAAAGACGAACAGATGGTGACCACCCTCTTTGAGGGCTGCTTGGGCGAGACACCTGCCACGGTGACACCGCTGCAACGGCATGCGTCTCGTCGCCGCCTCTACCGGTTGTGCGGTGGCTCGCACTCGACCATCGGCGTTTGCCACGACGACGTGGCAGAAAATGAGCGGTTCCTGGAGATGAGCCGGCGGTTCCGCCAGGGCGGGCTACCCGTACCCGTGATCCACGGGGTGGGCGACGACGGGCGGTGCTACCTCGAAGAAGACCTGGGCCGGGAGACCCTGTTCGAGCAGTTGCAGCGCTATCGAACCGAAGGTGACCGTTTTCCCGCCGCCGTCGAAGCGCTCTATGCCGAAGCCTTGCATTGGCTCCCGCGCTTCCAGGCCGAGGGGGCGCGCTTGCTGGCGCCCGGGCCCTTGCCATACGACGCCGGGTCCATGCGCGACGACCTTCAATACTTTCGCCGCAGCTTCCTGGCCAGATTCGACATGGCCGCCGAGGATCTGGAGCCTGACTTCGACGATCTGATCGAGCACCTCATGTCGGCCGATTCGACCCACTTCATGTATCGGGATTTCCAGGCGCGCAACATCGTAGTCGGCGACACCAGCGGCCAGCTCGGTTTCATCGACTACCAGAGCGGGCGGCCAGGTCCCCTCCAGTACGACGTGGTATCGCTGCTCTACCAGACCCGCAGCCAGGTGCCGAGCGACGCTCGAGTGCGCCTGTTGAACGTGTACCTGGATGCGCTGGAGACCCATCTGCCCGTCAACCGGGAAGAGTTCATGTCGTACCTGCCGGGCTTCGTCGTGCTCCGCCTGCTGCAGACCCTCGGCACCTACGGCAAGGTGGGCCTGGGCGAACGGCACCCTGACTTCGTGACCGTTATTCCCCGCACGGTGCGGGCGCTGCTGGAGCAGTTGTCGACCGGTCTGTCCATGCGGCTGGACCGCATTCGCAGGGTCTTGGAAGGGCTCAGCGAACGGGTCTTCACTTATGCCTGAGCTGACGGTACGAGTCTATAGCTTTTCGTATCGACGTGGGGTGCCCGTTGACCCTGGTGACCATGGCGGCGGGTTCGTATTCGACATGCGTTGCCTGCCCAACCCGGGGCGCCTTCCCGCCTTCGCTACCCAAACCGGCGCCGACCCGGCGGTGGCCGAGTTGCTGGAGCGGGAGGTGGACGTGCTGGCCTACCGAGAGCACGTGGCCGCCTTGCTGGATCAGGCTGTGGCTTCGTATCGGACTCGAGGCTTCGGCAGCCTGTCGGTCGGTTTCGGCTGCACCGGAGGCCAACACCGCTCCGTCTACTTTGCCGAGTGGCTGACCCGCCGGCTCCGGCAGCAGGGCGTGGCGGTGCACCTCCAGCACCTGGAGCAGCCCGCCTTGTCCCGATGAAAGCCATGATCCTGGCGGCCGGCCGAGGCACGCGCCTGGGCGACCTGGGGTTGACGACCCCCAAGTGCCTGGTGCGGGTGGCCGGCAAGACCTTGCTTGAACACGTCGTGGATCGCCTCAAGGCGGCGGGCGTGACGAGCCTGGTCATCAACGTTCACCACCTCGCGGATCAGGTCGTCGACTATGTCGAACGTTGCCACGGTTTCGGCCTGGACGCCACCCTGTCTCGCGAAGAGGAGTTACTGGGGACGGGTGGGGGCGTGTGGCGGGCCGCGCCATGCCTGCGAGACCAGCCCGAGTTCGTCCTGCACAATGCCGATATCTATAGCGAACTGGATGTGGCCGACATGCTGCGGCGGCACCGACAGGAGAACGCCCTGGCCACCCTGGCGGTCATCGACCGGCCGACCCAGCGATATTTCGTCTTCGACGACGCCAACCGCCTGGTGGGTTGGAAGAACCAGGGCGATGGGCAGGAGCGCCTGGTGCGCCATGGCCCGCAGCACGTCCTCGCGTTTAGCGGCATCCAGGTCCTGTCGGGGCGCATCTTCGATTACATGGCGGGGCGCGGTGAGGTGTTCTCGCTGACGGGCCCCTACCTCGATGCGGCCTCGGCGGGCGAGGCCTTGATGGCCTATCGGATGGACGGTGTGTACTGGAAGGACGCTGGCACCCCGGCCCGCCTGGCTGAGCTGGAAGCCCATCTACAGGCGGGTACCAGGAGTTAACGGCAGGCCAGGAGAATCCCGCCGCGCATGGACGGTCCGACCGCCTCTCCCCACACCAACCTGCTTATCCACCTTTGTCTGGAGACCATCGAGATGGGGGCCCCGGCGGATCGGCTGGAAAGCACCCTGAGCACGCGGGAGAGTGGCTTGGCCGTGGCCCGCCAGGATTTCATGGAACGGGTCGGAGCGCAAGGTCCGGGCTTGCTGCGCCGCGAGGTGGAAGACGTCGTGGCCTGTTTCGACGCCTATCAAGAGGCCCTCGGGCAGTTGCGCAGCTACCTGTCGACACGCGCTATCGAACCGCTGCAGCAGGCCATCGGCGATCTCACCCAGGTCACGCCCCGTCTCATGGGGGCGCTGGAGGCCTACGATGCGCGCTTCATGATTATTGGCCCCAGCCAGTATCCCATCGTGAACGTCTGGACGAAGGTGCTGGACGGCGTGCGCGACGGCACCATGGACACGGCCGACGTGGAGGCCCTGATCGAGGGGGCCCGTGATTTCTTCAGCCGCTGCCTGCATGAAGTCGAAACAGCCCCCGACCTGGATCCGACGCTGCAGGGCATGGCCGACGCCTATCGACTCCTGGTGCAGGCCCTGGATGACCTGGATGCCTATCGAAGGGAGCGATTGGATGCCCGCCTGCAGGCCGCCATGGAGCACATGGCGACCGCCCACCGTCGCCTCCAGCAGGGTGTGGATGCCTATCGCGAAGCCCACGGGGTGGGCCGGGCGGCCGGCTCACAGGCGGTGAACATGGTCATGCAAGCCGCCAACCGCGTGCTGCAAGGGTCCTTGCCCGGGGAACTGTTCGGGGGCGGGTTGGAGAGTCTGTTTCCCGCCCTCAAGACGCACTTCGAGGGGTTGGGCCATATCCCGACCGTCCCCAAGCAAGACCCTCAGTAGGCTACGCTGAACAGGGCCTGCTCGGAGACGTCCTGGCCTGAGTAGATGCACGGGCCGTGACCGGACTGGTCGAACGGAATGACCCGCACTGTGCCCTTGGTCTCTTCCTTGATTTTGGCCTCGGCTTCGGCGTTCTCGGCGAACCAGCAGCGCACGAAGCCCTGGCGAGCCAGCAGGGCCTCCTTCAACTCGCCCAGGGTCGCGACGTCGATGGTGTTGGCGTCCCGGAACTTTCGGGCCTTGTCCAGCATGTGGGCCTGGACGACGTGCATCTTATCCTGCAACCATTGCTCCGACAGGACTCCCGCTTCATGGAACGACTTGGAGGCGTCCCAGCGTTCCTTCCAGACGAAGGCGTTCTTGTCGATATCGCGGGGTCCCACTTCCAGCCGGAACGGCACCCCTCGCTGCTCCCAATAGAAATGCTTTTCTGCGGGCCGCTCGTCTCGCATGTCGAGAACGACTTTCTGGAGCGCCTGCGGGCTCGTGAAGACCGACAGAAACTCCCGTCCCGCCGAGTTCCGCTCGCCTTCGGCCAGACGGTCGGCGCCGCACACGCGGCCGATGAGATCTCGGCAGTAGGCCAGCACTTTCTCTTTCTCTTCGGCCGACTTGAAGATGGGCACCACGGCGATGAGGGTGGGCGCCAGGCGGGGCGGCAGGATGAGCCCTTCATCGTCCGAGTGCACCATGATGGCGGCCCCGATGAGGCGGGTGCTGACCCCCCACGAGGTGGTCCAGCAGTGGTGGAGCTGGTTGTCTCGACCCGAGAACTGCATGTCGAACGCCTTGGCAAAGTTCTGCCCCAGGTTGTGCGAGGTGCCAGCCTGCAAGGCCCGCCGATCCTGCATGAGCGCTTCGATACAGTAGGTCGTGACGGCACCGGGGAATTTCTCGCTGGCCGTCTTGCGTCCCTTGATGACCGGAATGGCCAGGTACTCTTCGGCGAACGCTCGATACACCTCGAGCATGCGCAGGGTCTCCTCTTGCGCCTCCTTCTCCGTCTCGTGGGCGGTGTGCCCTTCCTGCCAAAGAAATTCCGAGGTGCGCAGGAAGAGCCGGGTGCGCATCTCCCAGCGCATCACGTTGGCCCACTGGTTGATGAGGAGCGGCAAGTCACGATAGCTCTGGATCCACTGGGCATACATGTGCCCGAACAGGGTTTCGCTGGTGGGCCGGATGATCAGCGGCTCGCTCAGGGGGCTGGTGGCCCTCAGCCCGTCCGGGCCTTTCTCCAGGCCGCTATGGGTAACGACCGCGCACTCCATGGCGAAGCCTTCGACGTGCTCGGCCTCCTTCTGCAGAAAGCTGACCGGAATCAGGACGGGGAAATAGGCGTTGACGTGACCGGTGGCCTTGAAGCGGGTGTCAAGATCTCGCTGGATGCCTTCCCACAGGGCATAGCCGTTGGGGCGGATGACCATGCAGCCGCGCACGGGCGAGTAGTCGGCCAGTTCCGCCGCCTTGATGACGTCCTGGTACCATTCGGAGTAGTCTTTGGTTCGAGCTGTAATATTTTTCGCCATAGCCGCCGTAGGTTCGGCAGCCGTGCGGGGCAACCTTTGCACGCGAAAAAAACCAGGAAGTACGGGACTTCCTGGCTTTTGCTATGCGAGGCGAACTTAAGCTGACTGCAGTTTCTGCAAAGCGGCGAAGGCGTCGACGAAGCCCTTGCCCTGGTCGTTGGGACCGAACTGGGACCCCATGTTGCGGGCCGTGCTGGTGAGGGCCGTCTTGATTTCGGACGGCGACGCATCCGGCTTGGCCGACAGCAGGTCGGCGGCGACGCCGGCCACCTCGGGCGAGGCGAACGAGGTGCCAGGAGCGGCCACCGTGTCGTCGCTCGGCTTGTACATCGGTTCGAGGTGCGACCAGACGAGGTTGTCTCGCTGGTCGGCCGGCATCGTCATGATGTCGTCGGGCAGACCCAGGGCCTGGGAGAAATCCGGGTTCTTCTTCAGCAGGCCGACGAGTTGCTTGTCGTTGAGCGACCGAATCTTGTCCATGGTCTTGGCCATGTCGTCGATCTCGGTGTTGGGCACGGCCCAGCCCACGATGTACTCGCCGGGGGCAGTGATGTCGGGCTTGCTCTTGCCGTCGGACGTGGGCCCGCGGCTGGAGAAGAAGCTCACCTCGTTGGGATTGAGGGCGGCGCCGACGGAGATGGCCTTCGGATCGTCGCCCGGGGCGCCGACGGTCTTGTTCTGCGGGCCCGAGTTGCCGGCCGCCGATACGACGACGATGCCCGCGTTCCAGGCGGCTTCAACAGCCCGATCGAGGGGATCTTCGGACGACGGCGTGCCGTCTTCCGGGCCGCCCAGCGACAGATTGATGACGCCGATGTGGTCCTGATCCTTGTGAGAGATGGCGTATTGAATCCCGCGGATGATGTCTGACGGGCGACCCTCACCCTTTTCGTTCATGACTCGAATGGCCACCAGCCCAGCGTCGGGAGCGCACGTCTTCACGTCGCTGGCGCAGTGGGTACCGTGTCCGACCGGGTCGACCGGCTTGTCGGAGCCGTCGATGACGTCGTGCCAGTCTACCAGGGGCACGTCGGGGTGGTCGTAGCCAGAATCTATGATGGCCACGTTGACGCCCTGGCCGGTGAAGCCGGCCTGGTTGACCTTGTCGGTGCGCAGCAGGGCCGGCACGTCGACCTTGGGCATGGCCTTGGGCGTCGGTGGGCGATCTCCGTCGGTGGCGGCTTCGGACTTGGGCTGGGGCTTGCCGGTGCGGCGAGCCGACATATCGGACTGGGGCTCGGGCACCCATTGGCGAGGGCTGTTGTCGTAGA
>DASYBA010000287.1:0-3132 GCA_036501005.1 Candidatus Xenobia bacterium
TTGCCAGGCCCAGGCAAAAGCCCCGGTGGCATCCAACCGATACACTGCCTGCTCCGGACTGCTGCTCTCCATGGCCATGGACGTCAGCGGGGCGGGCGGCATCTCGACGTCGCCGACCGCATAGTCCGGCACCCGGTGCACCACCACCTGGTCCAGCAGCAAGCGAGACCCGAGCACACCCTTCCAATGCTGCGAGAAGGTCATGAGAATGCGCGTCGGCAGCCAGGCATTGCCTCGGCTCTGCACCACGATGTGGGCGTCACCGACCGTGCTATCGTCGGGCAACTGGCACGCCGTCTGGGGAAAGACCAGCACCAGCCCCTGGTCGTCGGGGGCCGTCTCGACCGCCAGGCGACCACTGCCTGAAAAGACCCATCGCGTGCCGGTGGCGTCGGTCTGCACGGCCACCGACGTGAGGGCTGCCAGCACCGCATAGCTGCCCGACGCCTCGTCGACGGGCGCCAGGGTGAGGCCCAGGAACTGCACCACGGCTGCGGCCGACAGCCAGAGCTTGCCGTCCTTGGAGACCACCGCACCAGGCAGGGATACCTGGCTGGTGCCGATGGTTCCCTGGTTCGCAGCAACGTCCCAGTGGACGTCGCCGTGGGCCAGTTTGAGGAACAAGGCCGTCCGATCGGCACTCCAGGTGAGCGACGTACCGACCAGGGTCATGAGGCGCTGCAGCCCGGCGTCGTCTTCGGCCAGGTAGAGCGTCGAATCGATACGAACCGGGGAAAATTCGATAGCCTCCTGCCAGGCGTGGATGGTCAGCCGGTCAGCCTTGAATTCCGGAACGGTCGGCGCTTGCGCCCTGGCGGATGACATCATGGCAGTCAAGATGGCTACCACCATCAAGATTCGAACCAGCAGCTTCACATGGACCCCCTGCGGTGAGATGCCCCTATCGTTTTCCCTGCGAGGCCCGGTTCCTGCCCAGGGGGAAGGGGGCGGCCGGCGCCGAGACTCGATAGCCCATATCCGATAGCAGGCTCACTCGATGTCGCAGACGGGGGGAGCTTCGGGGTGCGGCAGCGGCTCGCAAGGAGGGGCCCATAGCGGGTAGTTCAATCCGACGAGACGATTGGTGGCCAGCGCCTGCACCGTCAGGAGAACCACCCCGGCCAGCACGACGAGGAGTTGGATGGGACGCGTCAGGATGCCCAGGGCCACAATCAACGTCGTGGCGGCGGCCGGCGGATGAGGCGCTCGACACAAGATCATGCCGGCGGCTGTCAGGGCCAACGCCAGGGCAGCACACACGCCGCGCCAGACCGTCATGTCGGCCAGGCTCTGAGGCGCGCCCAAGAGCCCGGTCACCCACAGACTGAAGTAGCCGGCCCCGCACCCCAGGGCGTGGCCGAGGATGGCGTTGCGGGGCGAGGCGCTAGGCGCTCGAGGCGTGTAGAAGAAGAGAAACGCCGTGGGCCCCAGGGAGGGAAAGATGAGGCTTGAGTGGGTCAGGGCCGCCAGCGTGCCGATCAGGAGCATGGACAAGAAGGCATTGAGAGCGCTGAAAACCGCGAGCACGCCGATGCGCTGGTGGTGCCGCAGCAGCCACGGGAGTCGCAGGCGGGACAGCAGGCTGTGAAGCAGATGCGAGGTGTCCCCGACATCTCCGGTCGACATGGTGCATGCCCAGGATGCCCCGCTCGGCGCTCGGTGAAACCTCACTGCGAACCTGAATTTGAATAGTATTCAGTGTTCGATATCCACAAGTTATCCATACTCTGTGGATAACCCCCGTCTCAAATATAATGTGTTTAAGATCACTTTCAAATGGGTAGGCTGCTTCAGTTTCCAACCGATACTGCTCAGCTCACGAAGGTCTTCAGACCTTGGCGTCCAATGCGAAGCGAATGACTCCCGCCAACCGCCTGGGCCTGGACTATGAGAAGGAAGCGGCCCGCTTCTCAACCCTCCCCTACCCTATCATCGATACGCACAGCCATCTGCATGGGTCAGACTCGGCCCGCATCTTCCAGAAAGCGGCCCACCTGTACGGCATCGGCCAGGTCTATACCATGACGCCGGTGCGCCAGGTCGATGCCGTGCGGCGGGCGCTGGGCGACATGGTTCGCTTCATCGCCATGCCGGGATTTTCCGCCAAGGACCCCGTGCATGCGCAGGGCGCAGGATTCGTGAGCCAGCTTCGCACGTTCTATCGGAAAGGGGCACGTGTCGTCAAATTCTGGTCGGCACCGCGGGGTATCGACTGGGGGCTGAAGGCCGGCCGGCCAGACCTTCTGCAGATCAACGCACCGCACCGTATCGAAATCATGAAACTGGCGCAGGATCTGGGCATGATCTTCATGGCCCACATCGGCGATCCAGACACCTGGTTCGCGACGAAGTACGCCAAGACCGAGGTCTACCACCCCAAAGCGTGGCATTACGAACAGTTCGAAGACGTCCTCACCCGCTTCCCGGCCACCCCGTGGATCGGGGCCCACATGGGCGGCTGGCCAGAGGATCTCGAGTTTCTGTCCAGCCTCCTGGCTCGTTATCCGAAGCTCTATCTCGATGCCAGCGCGACCAAGTGGATGGTGCGGGAGCTGAGCCGCCAGCCTCGGGCCACGGTGGTGGGCTTCCTCACCCGCTGGAAAGGCCGCATCATGTTTGGATCCGATATCGTGGCTTCCAACGACCACCTGCGGTCCGGGGGCAAGTCGCCCGGGGCGACCAAGGCGGGCAGTCGAGAGCAGGCTTTCGATCTCTACGCGTCGCGCTACTGGGCGCTGCGTACCCTGTGGGAAACCGACTACGATGGCGAATCACCCATCGCCGACCCCGATCTGCATCTGGTGGATCCGACGCGACATACCGACATGGACGCCCCGCGTCTCTCGGGCAAGTCGCTGCCCCCCGATCTCTTGCGAGAGTTGTATCACGACGCCGCCTCCCGCCTGCTCGATCCGCTCTACGGCTGAAGTTTCGGCTCCCCGCACGCACCCGCAAATCAAGCCTGCCCATCAGCCTGGGTTCATTAGGGTCGTCATGACACAGGGCGGACGGCCGAACCGAGGTCGCGATATGGGGAATAAGAAAGGTAAGCCATGAAGCGAAAGGAGTGAACCAGATATATGCTCAAACATTTCACCGTATTGGCAGCCCTCGGGCTGCTGCTGGCGTCGG
>DASYBA010000288.1:0-3325 GCA_036501005.1 Candidatus Xenobia bacterium
GCCCACCTCGGCCGTGGCGTTGTACGTATCGAGCGGGGGAAAGTGCGCCAGCACCTGGCTGCCGTCGATACCCTCCCACCGGAACGTGTGATAGAGCGGCTTGGTGAAGCGGTTCCAGGACAGCTTCTGGGTCAGGAAGCGGCTGATGCCAGCCTCTCGCATGAGCTGCGGCAACTGGCCGTTGTAGCCGAAGACGTCGGGGTTCCAGAATTCCAGGCAGCGCTTGCCATACGTCTTTTCGAAATACCGCTGGCCGAAGAGGAACTGCCGCACCAAAGCCTCGCCCGAGGGCACGTTGCAGTCGGGTTCGACCCACGTCCCACCCACCGGCACGAACTGCCCCCCGGCCGCAAACTGCTTCATGCGCCCGAAGAGATCCGGGTTGCGCTTCTCCATTTCGAAGTGCTGGCAAGCCTGCGAACAGGCAAAGCGAAACTCCGGATACTGCGCCATGTAGGTGGTCTGTGTGCTGAAGGTGCGCTCGCACTTGCGCCAGGTCTCCGCCACGGGCCAAAGCCAGGCCGTATCGATATGGGCATGTCCGATAGCGGACAACTCATGTCCCGTAGCTGCGTTCTTGCGGGCCAACAGGGGGGTGAGGATGGCGCGGGCTGGGGCCCACGTGCCCCGCTCGGTCTCGTCGTAGACGTTGGCGAAGCGATTGAGTTCGAACAGCAGCTCACCGGCCCACGACGGGTCCAGGCCCTTGTCGTGATCTGCCTCCAGCGATTGGAGCACGATGAAGTCGAAGTACAGGTCCCACGCCTCGGTATCGAATCGAGCCAGGTCGCAGTGGTCGAAGACGAAAGGGCTGATCGAATCGTATTGGCTGTGGCCGCGGCCGAAGAGCGTGTTGCACGCCACTTCGATGCGCACCAGGCTCTTTTCGCCGCCTCGGGCCTGGGTGAGAAGCGTTACGTCCAGGCGAGAATCGTGGTCGCCGCTGGACCCATTCAACCCCTGGATGGTCCGGCCGTCCACCCACACGGTGGCTTCGCTGCCGCTGTTCCACAGCAGGTCCACCCGCTGCCCCGCCCACGACGCCGGCACCTCGGCCATGCCTCGGAACCAGTACGTCGCCCACAGGGGGCCAAGTTGCAGGCCACGGTCTGCAGGGCGGTAGGACAACCCCTCGGCGACCTGCTGCGACACCCGATCGACGGGCCCGGCCACCTCCATCGGGAGCGGCACCCGGTCGGCGTGTACCCGCCCCCACATGCGCTCTCCCAACAGCTTGAGGCGTTTCCGGGTGTAGTCAGGATGGCGGTGCATGAGACTCCTTGGGAGCGATTTTTTTTGCGGGCGAAGGGGGTTCTGGTCCGTCTGCCGGAACCCTTCCGCCAGTCCATTCCACCAGGAGGTCACCCCCATCCGCTACTTCACGCCCGAGACGCTCTACGAGTTCAAGACGGTCGACGATCCCCAGTGGTCCAACCAGCATCGACTGGCGTTCACGGTCATCGAGGTGGATCGGTCCATCGACTCGTATCGAACCCACGTGGAAGGCCTGGACGGCCCCCTGTCCGGGCCGCATCATTCGGCGCCCCGCTGGTCTCCCGATGGAACGGGCCTGGCGACCATCTCCCGGGCAGAAGGCAAGCCGCGCCTCATGCTGGGCGACCGCGCCCTGTCGCTGCCGTATCGGTGGCTGTGGCCCGCCACCTGGTCCCCCGATGGCACCCAGCTCTTGTATGCCGCCCTGGTGCCGCTGGCCGACCGGCCGGCGACCGCCCCGCGCCGCATCGTGCGCTCGGCCTACAAAGAGGACGGCCTCGGGGACCTCTCCGGGGAGGCCACCCATCTGTTCGTCGTCGACCTCGAGAGCGGCTCGACTCGGCAGCTCACTACGGGCGAGGCGCACCATCCCTACGCCACCTGGTCGCCGGACGGGTCCGAGATCGCTTTGGTGCGAACTCGCACCGGCGCCCTCGACGGCTTGCAGACCGACCTGTGGATCATGGCGGCGGACGGGAGCGGAGAGAGACAGGTGACGTCGGATATCGGCCGGGCCATCTGTCCGGCGTGGTCGCCCCATGGCATCTTTTTGTACGGGACGCAAACGAAGGAACCCGGCGATCCCCTGATGGCCCTCTGGGTGGTGTCAACCCGTGGCGAGGCCCGGCGGCTGACGGACGAGCGGGTCGACGTCGTCAGGTCCACCCGGCCCAACCCGACGGCGCCGCCGCGTTGGTCGCCGAACGGAGACGTCTACTTCATGGGAACGCTGGAGGGGGGACGCCACCTCCTCCGCTGGGACGGTCGGGAAGTCGCCCGGGCCGTGCCCCACGCTTGTGTCACCAGCTACTCTATCGACTGGGAGAGCGGGCGGATCGCCTATGCGGCCATGGACCCCCACAGCCCCAGCGAGCTTTTTGTGGGGACGGACAAGGTCACCCGTTTGAACGACCTGTCCGATATCGCCATGCCGACCGTGGTGGAGCGAACCTTCGATACCCCCCACGGCCCGCGACAAGGGTGGGTGGTCGGCTACCAGGCGGAGCATCCCTCGACCTGCTCGGCGATATCCACGCCCCTCCTGGTCAACGTGCACGGGGGGCCGCACGCGTGGTTCGGGAGCGAATTTCCGGTCCATCACTATGAGGCCTATGTGATGGCTGGACTGGGCTGGACCGTATTGAGCCTGAACCCGACAGGCTCCGGCTCGTTCGGCCGGGAGCTGGCCCTGGGGGCCCGGGGGCAGTGGGGCGAATTCGATACCCCCGAGCACCACGCCGCCATCGACCGCCTGGTGGCCGACGGCCGGGTGGACCCTCACCAGGTATCGGTAGTCGGTTACTCCTATGGCGGGTTCATGGCCGCCTGGATGACCAGCCACTCCGGGCGCTTCCAGGCGGCGGTGGTGGCGGGCGCCGTCACCAACGTGGAGGCCTTCGTCGGCACGGCTGATATCGGTTCGGCGTTCATGCCGTTCGAAATGGACGCCGGATTCTTCCAAGACCGGGAGCGCTTCCGCAGGCTGTCGCCCATCCAATACGTGCAGCAGGTGACCACGCCGACCCTGGTGCTGCATGGCGAAGCCGACGACCGGGTGCCTGTCGGGCAGGGCGAGGAGTGGTACCTCGGCCTCTTGATGGCCGGCCGGGTGCCCTGCGAGTTCGTTCGCTATCCCGGGGCCAGCCACATGTTCTTCATGTACGGGCGCCCGAGCCACCGGGTCGACTACACGCGGCGCATTGTCGATTGGCTGGAGCGATACGGTCAGAAGCGGGAGGCTACCCCGGTGGGTCGTCCGTCGATCGAAACGGGCTGAGGCGTGGATCCCCCCCCACTAAAAAGTCCTCCGAAGAAGTGCCCCACGTTGGAG
>DASYBA010000289.1:0-5503 GCA_036501005.1 Candidatus Xenobia bacterium
TTGCTTCCGTGGTTGTTGAAGATAAGAATCCCGACGCCCGCGCCGATCAAAACATAGATAGGAAGAGTTCCGATCGTGCCCGCGCCGCCCACCACATAGGGCGGGGGGGGCGGTGGAACGACGAACGCCTCTGCACCAATCTCGCACACGACGTTCTTCAGTTGAATGCCCGCCAGCGTATTGACAGGCACTTCGCCGGCCTCCAGCGTCAGCGTCGACGCTCCCAGCGCCGAGGTACCCTGACCAATCTCTGGGGTGATGGGACTAGCCAGCACAAAGGTGGCACCAAAGATATACCTTCCATTGGGCGGGAACAAAACGTTGGCATAGAAGTTGATTGGCGTTGCTTGAGCAAAGGCTCCGGAGCCCCCCCCGGGTAGCGTGGCGACGCCGTACACAATAAGCTTTTCGCCAACCTTCAGTTCGGCGACCATCTGTGCAGGCGTCTCATTCATGATGCGCTGCCCGAGAGTGGGCTTGGCCAGTTGCGACCAGTCCCTCACCACAACGGTGACGATCTGACCATTGTCTCCCCTCAGCGTGAACGTTCCCGCGGGGGGGTCGACGGCGGTGATGGTGCCTGCGATGAAGGAGACCGGTTTCATGCGGCTGCCGGACCCGCTGTCGATGCCGAGCCGCACTTCCCGCGCCGTGGGCGTTTGCAGCGTCGTGTGCAGGCCAGGGCCGCCGCCCTGCATGCCCGTCTGCTGGAGGCCGACGGGGCACTCGAAAATCAGGTCGTCGATCGCTGTGCGATCGGTCGGCACCTTGGTCTCAAGCTGGCCGAACACCTTGCAGTACATGTCGTTGTGACTGGGCGAGAGGTGGAGGCGAATAAACCGGATGGCGCTACAGGAATGCAATTTGAAACTTTCCTGCGTTCCGGTGACCTGGCCCGTCAGGCTGCCGCCCTCGATGGCTCGATAGGTATCTCCCTGATGAGCGATACCCCCATCATAGTGCTCCCACTTCTTGGTCTGCGGGTTCCATTTGTCAACGTTGCCGCTAACCGTCAGCGACAACTCAGGTTGCCCCTGGGCGACCGCCTGCAAAGGCGGGAAGGCGAGCAAAGACATCGCACCTACCAATGTGGCCGCAGTAAATCTCTTTAGAGACACGGGCATGACCCTCCCATTCGATTCAAAGTCTCAGCAGTATACCGTATGTTGATAATCTTTCCTGCTTCCGGGCGAAGAAAGAAGCCTATCGGTTCCCTTAGAATATCGGTGCCCGGCCACCCGCCACCCCTTGAAGTCGCTGCCGCAGCCGGTCCAGAGCCCCCGCGTCAGCCTGGCGCCAGATGCCTCGGGCGCGGGCGGCATAGCTGGCGGCTTCATCCGTCTGATGGAGGTGCTCGGAGACGACCTCCAGGCCCAGCGCCGCGACGATGCTGCCATGCTCGTGGGCCAGGGCCTCTCCGAAAGCTTCCTGGGCCTCGGCCAGGTGGCCGGTGCGCAGAGCGGCCTCTCCCCACAATTCGTCATAGTAGGCGCCCTGACCCCATCGATGGGACTCCTCCAGACCATCGGCCCAACGAGCCAGGCTGCGCATGGCGCCCAGGCCCGAAGCTGAATGACCCGAGGCCAGCAGCATGCGGCCGCGCACTTCGTCGCTCCACAAATCCGTGTCGGCATTATACCAGATGGCGTGGACGGCCCTGACATGGGGCAGTTTCTGGGCCGCTGCCTGCCAGCGCCCCCTGTCCAGGTCGGCCAGCGCTCCGAGGTACCAGCCGTCGCCGGGGTGCGCTCGTCGTGCCCGTGCCCAGCCATCCAGGGCCCGGTCATCTAGTTTCAGACGAAGAAGCCGCGCCCAGGAGAGGTCTACTGAATCCGACCTGGGCACCGCCAGCGCTGCCCGGAAGCAGCCTTGATGGCCCAAGGCCCAAAGCAGCACGTTGCGATGGTGATCCCGATCCAGCTCCGGATACCCCAAGGCCGACAAACGGGCCGCGGCCCGGGTGCATTGCAGGGCTTCTTCCCATCGACCCAACCGCATGGCGAGATGCGCTTGCATGTGCTGGGCGTGAGGCAGGTTGGGCGCCGACCGCCGGAGCGCGCAACTATACGGCCAGCCCAGCATGGGACGGTCGACGGCCTCGTAGGCGTGGGTCAACTCGTGGTTGGCAGACAGGTGATCGGGTTGCAAGCGCCGGGCTGCGAGGGCGAAGGGAATGCCGTGCAGGCTTCGGCGGTCGTCGCTCTCGCCGGCAAACCCATCGAAGGTGGCCCGGTACATCCACAGCTCCGGGTCCCGAGGAGACGCCAACAGCGCCCCGCCCAGGGCATCGAGTGCCTCCCCATCGTGGCCTTGCAGTTGCAACACCCGGATGGCACAGTACCGCTGTTCAGCGTCCGTCGCGTGGCGGCGAGCGACATCCAAGGCTTTCTCTGCCCAGACCAGGTCGGTGCCCGTGGGAGGCGGGCAAAAGCTGAGCCCCCAGTAGGCCATGGCGCAATTCGGGTCCAGCGTGGCGGCGACCGAAAAACTCTTCCGGGCCCACGGGTTGACATAGCCGTAGAGCAGGCACAGCCCTTGGTCGAAATACGCCTGAACCTTGGCCTGGCGGGTCGTCACCCGATGATGGACGTGGCCCAGACCGCCGTACAACTTGACCGGGATGGAGGGCACGGTGGGCTGGCTGCTCAAGGTGAAGTCCACCTTGGGCACCGGAGGGACAGCGGGTTTCCATCGCTGGCCCACAGGATGGGAGGGCTGGATGGCCAGTGCCGCCAGGTAATAGGGAGCGGCTTGCAGGCGGGTAGGGGCCATCTCGCCCGCCAGGATGTAGAGCTCTGCGCTGTTCGGGTAGAGCGCGATGCCCGTCGCCACCAGATCTTGCGCGTCCCCCTCCAGGTGGGCGTCAGTTGAGGCGTGCGTGGCGACCTGCAGGTGCGCGCGCCACGCCTTGATGAGATAGCTCTCCTCGTCAGTGGCCCTTGCCAGGTGGCCCGTAGCCGCCGCAATTTCGGCCAAGGCCTCCCCCGCCCGTTGCCGGTGCCACCAGGCGCGGCTCAGCATGAGATGGGCCATGGGATCGCCCTCGTCTTTGGCGACGGCCTTCTGGAGTGCTGGGACGGCGTCTCCGGGCCGGGCGCCGAGGTAGTATTGCCGCACGCCCTCGCGGTACAAATCGCCCTTGGCACTCCAGGCCGGGATAAAGAGACACAGGGTCAGGCCGAGCAGAAGCCGAGCGATCCTCACGGGGCTGGAGAGACGCTCCCACTGGGGACGGGCGAGGGAGACGCCGAGGAGATCAGCATGGGAGACACGATGTGAGCCGCAGCCGTCAAACGGTCCATCAGTTCGGCCTCGCCCGCGTTCTCCATGATGGCTTCGATTTCTGGCTTGACCTCATCGTAGTCTTGGCGGACTGCCAGGACCTTGATGAACACCGCCTGCCCATCCACGGTCAGAGGTTTGGGGGTGACCGTGCCTGGCTTCAAGCGAGCTATCTGCTGAAGGGCAGAGGGACCCAGGAGACGGGCAACGTCCTGGGGAGACTTGGTGCCCCAACGTCCATGGGCCATGGTTTTTAGACGGCTCGGATAGGTGTCGACGATTTCCTCGAAGCTCCGGCCGGTTTTCAGGTCACCGACGATGGCACGCGCATCCTCCGGGACGGTCGGTGCGATGACCGCCAGGTCGTACTGCACGAGGTCGTCCTTGAAAGCTTCATAGAAGCGCCGCCTCTCCTCCTCGCCGATGCCTTGGAGCACCACTTTGGGCAAGAGCAGCCGGGCCCGCGCCTGGTCTTCGAGAACCCGTCGGAACCCGGGATCGCTTGTCCTATGGCTGATGGCCTCCAGGTCGGTCTTCATCTCCTCGTCGGTCAGGGTCACGTGCAGCCGCTGCGCCTCCTGCAGAATCGCCCGCTGCTGCACCAGCTTTTCCAGGACCTGCGGCCCGCTTGCCAACTGCAAGGCGTTGAAGTAGTCATCCCGGGAGATGGCTTCGCCATTGAGGGTGGCCGCGGCTGAAGCGGCTCGGTAGCGATGCCACGCGTTCGTGCCTAGAAGGAACAGCGCGACGCCGATGCACACCAGGCTGAGAAGGCGTAGAAGGTTACTCTGCAAGCGCTCGCTGAACGACAAAGACAAACCCTCGGCCCTCACTGGCTATCCGTGGACCCTTCCCGGGCCTCGGACGTCTTGAGTTTCCAGTGGGCGCCAACTTTTACCCAGGTATCGTCCGACAGGCTGCGTATGACGAGCGCAGGTTGTGGCTGCCCGCCTTGGACGGGATGATGTAGCTCCAGCACGTCCCTCACCCGGGTACGGACCGTATGGTCGTCCAGCACCACCAGATCGGTAATGGTCGTCGTTTCGGAAAGGGTGGTGGCTTGCGCAAACAGGTTCTCAAGCGCCCTCATCTCGGTCGCTTCGTCCAGGACTGTTCCGTCCGTGGTCATGATCCGGCAGGGCCGTGCCCGAATGCCCATGACGCCGTCGACGTACTTATAGTGAAGCGCCAGACAGGCTCGATCGTACATGGCCTGAATCTGACCCTGGATCGCTGCCTTGTCTCCCTGTGCGAGGGCGGACCCCGCCAGAAAAAAGAGAAGAGCGAACGTGGTTTGCCCCTTCGACATGGCCGAGAGTATATCAGCATCCTCCGGTAGATGGCAAGGGAACGGCCAGCACAGGGTGTAGCTGGTGATCGTACGTTAAGGCACCGGTGCTCGCTCCTCGGCAGGCCGGCTCCCCGGCGGGACTCAACCGCTGGGGGGCAAGCCCCCAGGCTGAGCGTGACCCGCAAGATTTCTTGAGCAATATTCACAGTGTGACAAGGAAGCGGTCTCCCATCGCGAAGATACTGTTACCACACAAAACCAAGCGGTGGAGGCGGCAAAATCATTGACTGGAGAGGCGCCGACCGTAAGCCGGGAGACTTGCCTCCGTTCAAGCCTTGCTGTTGCTGGGCACCAGCAGCAAGCGGGAGGTCAAACGTGGCCGACTTGGGTTACGCCTTGGCAGGTTTACTTACCCGTCGCCAGCGGTCCATCGCCAGCACCATTCCCCCAGCGACCAGGGCGACAGGAACGGCGAAGGAATCGGCATCTACTTCAGGAGCACCACCGGCGGGTTGCAACTGCACATTAAACGAGCCAGCACCTGAACTGCCAGCGAAGTCGAACGTAAAACCGTGGAGGTCCCGGAGTACTGGTGTTGAAAGAATCGACCATTGCGGTTGACAAATTGCAATTCATAGCGCAGGTGGTGCCACACACTCCTCCGCTACCCGCCAGAAAAGGTCCACCGCCCGTAGTGCTAAAAGTCTGCCTTAACCCCAGGTTGGTCGGGCAGCAAGTCCAAATGCACTCGGTGAAGTGTGCAGTGATCGTCCGGCAGCAGGCACCACCAATGGTTACCTGACCGTTGCTCCCGACCCACTTATCGGCACAGTTGGACCAGACGGCGCCTCCATAGCATGCCCCTGTCGGAAACGTAGGGTTACATATTCCAAGCGTGAATCGAAATGCCCCGGTCGGCTCGCATGGTCC